>JBBPZJ010000522.1:0-10421 GCA_038199395.1 Chitinophagales bacterium | reverse complement strand
TATCTCGGCAAACGAAAGCAATTCTGCTCCAACCAGTTTTCCTAGCTTTAAAGCAAATTGTTGCTGTCTCTTAGGAAAGATTCCCTGGAAAGTGATACCTAATATTTTTTTTGGCTCCCGCGGATGAAAAAGCATCTTAATGGCAATCCAGTTGGTAACCCAACCTATAAATGCAGAAATAAACGGAATAAAAATCAATACCCAATTCATGAAAATAATTGCGGTGTTAAATTAATTAAGTAATAAAAAAACCTTGTTACACGGAACAAGGTTTTTTAAGGGAGACCGATGGGTTTCGAACCCACGGCCTTCAGTGCCACAAACTGACGCTCTAACCAACTGAGCTACGATCTCCGTTTCTTATTGAGTTTGCAAAAATATAAAAAAAAGCGTTTCTCATATAATTTATCTGCTTCCTTTTAAATATATATCCACCGTAATTTTATTCCAGTTAAAAAGTGACCGAAATAAGGTTAAAGTGGAAGATTTGGCATATCTTATGAAACCTTTAAAGAAGGTCTGTTTCAGAACTTGTTTTTTAATTAAATAATAGTTTTTAATGCTTTTTCTTATTAATCACTATTGTTTTTCATTTGTCTGCTTTGTGCGTGAGATATTGACGAAGTTCAAGATGCAGATTTTAATTAGTGGCAGCGATATTATTGGAGACCAATTATAATAATTATACAAATTCCGGTAAAACCTTTGTTAAGATGGATTGTTTATCCATATTAAAAAGCTTTTTACTTTATTTTTGATTTGAATGAAAAAAATCTTTCAATTTATGCTTAAACGCAAGGTATTTCCTGTAGTACTGGTAGTTTTGTTTGCCGGTATTTTTTGGGCCTTTCAATCGCAGGGTGGAAATGGAAGTTCCCTTACCACACAACAAAAGATCTTAACTACGTTAGGAACTATCATTGAGCAGAATCATTACAATCCAAAAATTATTAATGATAATTTTTCTCAGCAGATTTTCAAGAAGTTTTTAGCATCTGTTGATCCTGATAAAAATATTTTCTTATTATCAGATATTAACTCCCTTAAAAAATACGAGACTACGCTCGATGACGAGATACATGGGGCGCCTCTGCAATTCGTGCCTGCAGTCGACGCTTTGTATGCGAAGCGCATGCAGGAAATAATGTCATTTTATAAAGAACTACTTGCCAAACCCTTTGATTTCACCGGAAATGAGGAAATTGTTGTAGACGGGAAAAAATTAAATTATGCGACAACTGAGGCACAACGAAAGGAAATGTGGAAGAAGAAAATCAAGTTTCTTACCCTGGAAAGATATACTGATCTGGTAGATCAACGTGAGAAAAACAAGGATAAAAAAGATTTTGTTGTAAAGACAAATGCAGAACTCGAGAAGGATGCGAGGGAGAAAGTGGGTAAATTATTGGACAAGAATTTTGAAAGGATTAAGCTTAAGCTAAATGGTGATGATCGTTTTAACTTGTTCATCAATACCATTACTTCTTACATGGATCCTCACTCAGATTATTTTCCTCCGGTAGAGAAAAGGGCTTTTGACGAGCAAATGAGCGGTAAATTCTATGGTATAGGTGCTTCGCTTAAAGAGGAGGAGGGAAATATAAAAGTAAACAGTTTACTTACGGGTAGTCCCGCCTGGAAAAGCGGTGAAATACAGGTAGGTGACGTGGTTGTGAGAGTTGGACAAGGAAAAGATGAACCTGTAGATCTAACAGGGCTTGCCGTAGAAGATGCAGTTAAAATTATTCGTGGAAACAAGGGTACCGAGGTAAGGCTTACTTTGAAAAAACAAGATGGAACATTGAAAGTAGTGCCAATTATAAGAGATGAGATTGTGCAGGATGAAGTTTATGTAAGAAGTGCTATTGTAAACGGGAAACAAAAAATAGGATATATTTTCTTGCCCGATTTTTACGCTGATTACGAAAAGCCGGACGGCCACAGAGCCTCATCCGATGTGGCGAAAGAAATTCAGAAATTAAAAGGTGAAGGTGTAGAGGGAATAATAATGGACCTGAGAAACAACGGAGGAGGCTATTTGCCTGAAGTTGTTGAGATGGTAGGTTTGTTTATTCCTGACGGGCCCGTAGTACAGGTAAAAGACAGAGAAGGTAAAGCTACCGTTCTAAAAGATAATGATAAGTCTGTTGCTTATACCGGTCCTTTGACCGTGTTAATAAATGAATTCAGTGCGTCAGCTTCAGAGATTTTTGCAGCAGCAATACAGGATTATGGCCGGGGATTAATTATTGGCAGTACCTCTTCTTACGGAAAAGGAACCGTACAAAGAAACATTCCTTTTGGTCGCCCCTTAGACCTGTTTACAGGCAGAACGGAATTTGGAGCTATTAAATTAACACTGCAAAAGTTTTATAGAATTAATGGAGGTTCAACACAGTTAAGAGGTGTTACTCCTGATATCGTTCTTCCTGACGAATATGAGTATTTAAAATTCAGAGAGAAGGATAATGAAGATGCCTTACCATGGGATGAAATCGAAAAAACGACTTACACCAAATGGCCTGCGTCCTGGGATGTAAGTGCAATAAAAGCAAAAAGCACAGAACGGTTAAAAGCGAATTCAAATTTCAACCTTATAGATAAGAATGCTTTATGGCTTTCAAAACAAAATGATAAAATTTATAGTCTGAATTTTGAAAAATATAAGGATGAACAAAAGGCGCTAAGAGCCACCGTAAAGCAAAATGATAGTCTTGCAAAGCTAACTACAGAGCTGCCTTTTGAGGGCCTAAAAGCTGATGAGGCAAAGTATAATAACGTTGATAAAGACAAAGGTGAGCGATATAAGAATTGGTTGAAAAGTCTTAAGACCGACATTTATATAAATGAGGCCACAAACGTTATTAAAGACATGTCAACTAAACCTGATGGTTTAGCTAAAACACAATAAAAAAAACTATATTAAAATGTAAAATGCTAATCTTAACGATTGGCATTTTGCATTTAGGACACTTTGCATTTTTAATTATTCTTTATACAGCTTCTGAAAAGTTCTACTATGTTTTTTGCCAATCACCTCCTAACGTTTATTTGTAAACTGTTTGAGGAAGCGCAGTTGCTTTAATTGAACATAGCGGATAATAGATTCAGAGACTATATGCCGGCAGTAAAAGTGGTATGAGTATTTATGTTGATCGAAGGCTTTCTTTACCACACATGTCAAAAGGATAGAGCAGGGTTTTACTTAAAATTTTTGAAGTACCCAAAAAGGATATTTGAAATCAGGTGCTTGAACATATTTTTGCTGCTGCATCTACTTCCTTCGGTTTAGTAAGATGGGAGTGAGATGGCGAAGCTGTAAGAAAGATTGAAAGTTTATTATGGAAAAAGGTAAGAAATGGTATGCGGCCTATACGAAGCCGAGATGGGAGAAAAAAGTAAGCAAAACTCTGGAACAAAAGGGTATTACCTGCTGGTGCCCTTTAAAAAAAATTGAAAAGCAATGGAGCGACAGAAAGAAGATTATTGAGGAGCCCCTTTTTACGTCATATGTTTTTGTAAATATAAATGATGGTGAGAAGACGGCGGTTTTGATGACTGATGGCATACTGAATTTTGTATATTTTGTTGGGAAACCAGCAGTAATACGAGACGAAGAGATTGATATCATTAAAAAGTACCTTTCGGAAAAACAGGCCTCAGTATCGGTTCAGTCACTTAATTCTTTGGATGAGAACACAAGAATAAAAGTTAATCACGGCGTGTTTATGGATACGACAGGAACCGTGCTTAAGGGTGGAAAAAAGAAGGTTTTTGTAAAGTTGGAAAGTCTGGACCAGGTGATGATAGTAGAGTTCCCGATAGAATATCTTTCTCCCCTTTTTTGATTGTTAGCTTTTTTGATTGTTTTGCACAGTATTTTTCACCATTCGGTTACTTCGCTGGGAATTTACACTATAATTTGTGCTTCAAGTAAGTATTCCTCATTGGTTTTCTCTTGTAAACAGCGCTGCAATAACTTCTACGTCTGCTTCTTGTTTTACTTTTTACATCGCTTTCATAAGCAGTAAAATAAAGTTCTATTTCTTTTTCATAAAATTTAGCTTTATAATTACCTAAAAGATTGTATTATTCATAGTTAAAAAAAATTGCTTTTTCATCCTTAATATACGTTACGATCATGCCACAAGAAAATTTACGTTTTGAGACATTGCAGGTACACGCCGGACAAGTACCTGATCCGGTTACCAAGTCGAGGGCAGTTCCCATTTATCAAACAACTTCATACGTTTTTGATAGTGCTGAACATGCTGCAAACTTATTTGGACTGCGGGAGTTTGGAAATATCTATACCCGCATAATGAATCCTACAACAGATGTATTTGAAAAACGTGTGGCTGCTCTTGAGGGTGGGGTAGGAGCTTTAGCAACGGCATCAGGCCAATCATCACAATTTATTGCTTTGCAAAATATTCTTCAGCAGGGCGATAACATCATCTCTTCATCTTACTTATATGGCGGAACGTACAATCAATTTAAAGTGACTTTTAAGCGCTTAGGTTTCGAAGTAAAATTCGCTGATCTTGATAACCCCGCCGATTTCGAAAGTAAGATCAATGACAGAACAAGAGCTATTTACGTAGAAACAATTGGTAACCCCGGCTTCAGTATTCCAGACTTTGATAGATTGTCAGATATTACCCAAAGACATCAGATACCATTGATTGTTGATAATACTTTTGGCGCTTGCGGCTATTTATGCAGACCATTTGATTTTGGTGCCAATGTCATCGTAGAGGCGGCCACCAAATGGATCGGTGGACATGGTACAAGTATAGGCGGAGTTATTGTTGACGGAGGTAATTTTAACTGGGGCAACGGCAAGTTTGCTTATTTTACTGAGCCCGATGAAGCCTATCACAACATGAAGTTTTGGGAGGGTTTTGGGAGCCAAAGTCCTTTCGGAAACATTGCTTTTATTATCCGGGCACGGGTAACAGGATTGCGTAGTTTAGGGCCGTCACTCAGTCCATTTAACTCATTTCAGTTTTTGCAAGGCCTGGAAACGCTCAGTCTGAGGGTACAACGAACAGTTGATAACGCAATGGAACTTGCGGAGTGGTTACAGGTGCAACCTCAGGTTGAGGACGTCAATTATCCTGGTTTGAAGGGCAATAAGTATCACGAGCTGGCGAAGAAATACTTAAGAAACGGATTTGGAGGCGTTTTATCTTTTAAAATAAAAGGAGGAAAAGAAGAAGCAGACAAATTTGTAAATAATTTGAAATTGATCAGTCATTTGGCGAATGTTGGCGACACTAAAACGCTCATCATTCATCCCGCCACTACTACTCACGAGCAACTGACAGAGGCTGAGCAACTTTCGGCCGGAGTGGAGCCAGGAAGATTACGTATCTCTCTTGGGATTGAACATATTCAGGATATTAAGGACGACATATCAGCAGCATTTAAAGGTGCTTTGTAGGTGAACGCTCTAAAAGTAGACTCTACAGAAATCGCTTTTATTTTTCAATTTCTTATAATCTGCATTACTCCTTATTATCTAGCATCAATAATCAATGATGAAGAGAGAATAGGTTTAGTTTGATAAGCATGAAGATTCGGTTTGCATTAGTAGGCTGTGGAAGGATAGGCGAAAGGCATGTAGAACACATGACAAATTTCGGAAAGCTGCTCGCTGTTTGCGATGTGGTTGAAGAAAAGGCCAACATTTTTGCTGAGAAATATGGAGTACGTTCCTACACGTCAATAGAAGAACTTTTACGTAAAGAGAAAGATGTTGATGTTGTTGTCATTTGCACTCCCAACGGCTTACACGCCTTACATTCAATAAAAGCTTTACAGGCGGGTTTTCATGTATTGTGTGAAAAGCCAATGGCAATTGCTGCAGAGGACTGCAGGAAAATGATTGCCGAAGCTACTAAGGCCCATCGTCATTTATTTGCAGTTAAACAAAACCGTTTCAATCCTCCGGTTGTTGCTGTAAAAGATACGATAGACAAAGGAATTATGGGTAGAATCTACAGCATTCAGTTAAGCTGCTTCTGGAACCGGAACACAGATTACTACCAAAACTCGTGGAGGGGTACTTTAGATATGGATGGCGGTACCCTTTTCACACAGTTTAGCCATTTTATCGACCTGCTTTATTGGCTGATTGGTGATGTTTCACGTGCTTATGCCTTAACAGCCAACTTTGCTCATAAAAATAGTATAGAGTTTGAAGACACCGGTGTTGTTGCTTTAGAGTTTGAAAACGGCGCCCTCGGAACGGTTAATTATACTGTAAATAGCTTTAAAAAGAATATGGAAGGTTCTCTAACCGTTTTTGCCGAAAAGGGTACCGTTAAGATTGGGGGACAGTATCTGAATGAATTGGAATACCAAAACATCGAGAATTTTGTAATTCCAGAACTTCCTGTTGGCAACAAAGCAAATAGCTATGGAACTTATATAGGTTCTATGTCAAATCACGATAAGGTATATGAAAATTTGATATCGGTATTATTGCACAACGCTTCTATATCAGCCAATGCTTTTGACGGTTTGAATACTGTTGAAATAGTTGAAAAAATATACCGGTCTGCTAAAGAATTAAATGTCTTTCGTGGCAAATAGTCCTGTTGTCTTAAAATCGGGGATGGTCGATGTGACTTTCGGAGAAAATGTGAAGGTGGTAGAACCCGTTAATCTTTATGGCTGCAGTATTGGCAACAATTCTTTTGTCGGACCTTTTGTAGAAATTCAAAGAGGCGCGGTCATTGGCAAACAATGTAAAATACAAAGCCATTCTTTTATTTGTGAGTTGGTAACCATCGGCAATCATTGTTTTATTGGTCATGGGGTGATGTTTATAAACGACGTATTTAGAAATGGATCGCCTGCAGAAGGAAGGCAGGACCTTTGGAAGCCGACAATAATTGGTGACAACGTTTCGATAGGTAGTAATGCAACATTGCTACCAGTAACCGTTTGCAATAACGTAGTTATTGGAGCTGGTGCAGTGGTAACTAAAAACATAACTGAACCTGGAATTTACACGGGTAACCCGGCCAAGTTGATTAGAGCGGTTTGATTATTTATAGATTCCAATTTGCAATGGGAATATTGTTTGGGATAAACTTTTCTTCTACTGTTAAATTGCTTTATTAAAAATTTGAAGAATAACTCTGTAAAGAGAAGGCGATCTTATATTTGCAGGTCGAAGATCGGATGGCAGTCGGGTGAGGAATTGCTGAGAAAATTTGTACAACTTCTTTTTGTGTACAGGTCATAATTTTTAGACGATATTAATACATGTTTAATTTTTTAAAAAAATCGGGTAAACCAGTAGAACCCGATTTGTCGTTTCTAGGTGTAGATATGCATTCTCATCTGCTACCAGGAATAGACGATGGTTTGCAGGAATTAGAGACTACTGTAGCGTTTATCAAAGAGCTAAAATCTTTAGGGTACAGAAAGCTTATTTGTACTCCACATGTGTTATCCGATTTGTATCCCAACAGCCCTGCTACTATTTTACCGAAATTGGAGCTTGTAAGAAGCGCTTTAAAAGAGGCAAATGTAGATATGCAGGTAGAAGCCGCAGCAGAATATATGATCGATCATATGTTTTCAGAGCTCATATCAAATACGAAAAAGGAAAATCTCTTAACACTTACGGGAGGTTACATTCTTGTTGAAATGTCTTATTTATCACCTTCACCAAATTTCGACCAAACCATCTTCGATTTGAGAATGCTTGGCCTGCAGCCGATACTTGCTCATCCGGAAAGGTATAGTTATTATCATAGCCAGTTTGAACAATACGAAAGATTTAAGGACCTGGGATGCAAATTGCAGGTGAACTTATTATCTCTATCCGGCGGTTACGGACCCCACGTAAAGAAAACTGCCGAAAGATTGTTTAAAAATGAGATGGTAGATTTTTTAGGAAGCGACATGCATCATGCAAAGCATCTTTCCATGTTAAAAGAACTTGCAACGAAAAAGGAGTTTTATGAGCTTATAAAAAATGCAGAACTACTTAATCATACCTTGATTTAATTTGTCACAGTACTTTCGGTATAAGAGAATGTCACCATACCGTTTCTCGGCTTTCCCCTAATCAAAAAATCCTTTGTTGCTGGTAAAAGTTTCCATTATTTTCATTACCTCAACCCCCTCATCCGCTGGTGATGGATTTTCACTTTCACCTAAAAAATATTTAACTACCTGCTCTATCATCGGTTGTTGTACATGTGCCAATTTCTCAAAAGTCAACTTTGATGTTTCCCCGTTTTTAATAACGCTAATCTCTGGTTCACCAAAAATGCTCAAACTAATCTTTCCTTTAGAGCCAATAATTTCGCACCTGTCTAAAGCCTCTTCTTTCGCTACATTGAAAGACCAGAGGCCATGAAAAACCACCCCGGTTTCAAATAAAATATTTCCACTCACAATATCATCGGCGCTATAAACTTTTGATTGGTTACCTGAAAGGCCTGTGGCAGATGTAATCTTACCAAAAAAGTGCAGCATTAGATCTAACTGGTGAGGCGCTAGGTCATGAAACAAACCGCCTCCTGCAATATTTGGATCAACACGCCATTGCACTTTGGGTATGTTAAGATCTTCGGCAGACAAAGCAGCTTGCAAAAACTTTAAATCAACAAATCTTATTTCTCCAATTAAGTCAGCATGTATCAGCTCTTTTAAGCTACGAAATAAGGGTTGACATCTGCGATAATGGGCTACACTTAGTTTATTTCCTTCAGATGCATCACACATTCTTTGAGCAGAAGCTGCATCTATAGCCATCGGTTTTTCTACATATACAGGTTTCCCTGCTTTTAGCGCCGCCAAAGTATATTCTTCATGTTGAAGAGGTGGAGTAGCTACATAAATGGCGTTAATTTCAGGATCATTGATAAGTTGGTATGCATCTGTGTAGTATTTAGGAACATGATGCCGGGCTGCATAGTCCTTCAGCTTTTCTTCATCGCGACGCGTTACGGCAACAAGTTTTGAATTGCGAACTTTGTTAAAAGCGGGTCCACTTTTTACTTCTGTTACGTCTCCGCACCCGATTATTCCCCATTGAATTGTTGCCATGGTTTTAATTTATGTAAACTCCGGTTTTATTAAGGTAGAAATTTTAACATCGAGTATTACACACCTGCAAAATCTTCTACAAAGAATATCAAATCAATTTAATACAGTAAGAAGCTTCTTATAATGATCTCCACTTGCTTATAAGGCGAAATTTGATATGTACTCAGTTCCCTGCATCTCGTTTTTCAAAAACCATTGCACCACTTTTTGCAAATAATCTTAAGGCAAGTTCTTTTCCTGCTCCTTCAGTGTCCTTAAAAATCATCTTTTCATTTGATACTGCGGCTAAATTAGATCCGCTTTTTACGTTGATTGTAGCTTCGTATCTGTCTCCTCTTTTTTCAAAAAAGATATTGGCAACCGGTGTGTTGCCGTCCGCATCCTCTACCCAATTTACATTACAACCTTTTATTTCTTTCATCACCTTCTCTGTATATGCATCATTAGCTCCACTGATATTCAATTTTATGGGCATTGTGATGCCTGAAAAAGGAACCAATTGGGGGTATTCTTCATACAATGCATTAGAATAAAAGTTTTTATCTCTTTCATTTCCATCTTCTCTGTATGCCTTAGAAAGCCCTTCATATAACCTTCCCAGAAAAAGTTTTTCGTTGGCGGTATCAAGCAACACTTCTTTTACCATTTGTTTAAAACCATCAAAAGCTTCATCCTCATCGCCGTTCTTCCATTGCATCTGGTAAGTAAACAATTTAAAATACCGTTGCAAATTTTTTCGGTCGTCAGTCTTTTGATAATTCTCATATTTCTTCACAAAATAGGATGGACTAAAATCTTTAATCAGATAAAAAGCTTCGTCAAATGTGGTTGTGCTTTCGCCGCAGAAAAGGTCATATACGGTTCTATCGCGTTCCGGATTGGCCGCCATCTGGTTAATTAATACATATTGCAAGAGTATGTGCGCAACTTTTAACGAGGCTATATTATATAAATTATTGGGCGAATACCACCAGCCCTTGTTTTGAAATTTTGCCAAAGCAATCTTTCTTTCTGTTAACTGTAGTTTTAATAAGTTAATGGTAAAATCGTATTGGCTTTGAGTAAGGGTTGTGCCGATATGTATTTCCTTAAAATCAGCAGCTTTTTGAATAGTGTATTCGGCACTATCCAATTGCCCGTCATACATGTAGCTGCGTGCAAGAGCAATATTGTACCATCCAAAACCCGGGGTTGAGCCTGCGTTCACGATAGCTTCTTTACATATCGACATCGCTTCTTTTGTTCGTCCGGCATAAACGTCGAGCATGGGAACGAAGTAAAAGGGCTCCTTCAACATCTTTTGTGAATACTTGTATTTGTCGCGGTTTAAGTATTCTAATGCGACT
>JBBPZJ010000521.1:0-28731 GCA_038199395.1 Chitinophagales bacterium | reverse complement strand
GTTAACAGCAAAAGCTATGGCAGGTGACAGGGAAAAATGCCTGGAGGCAGGAGCGTCAGATTATATTTCAAAACCCGTAGATGTACACAAGCTCTCGTCATTAATGAGGGTTTGGTTGTTTTAATATATGTCTGTAAGAAAGGTCGAAATAAAAGAAGAGGAAATAGAAGAGATCCTGTTACTGGTAAATAGAATGTATGGCTATGATTTTACAAGCTATTCCCGGGCTTCGATGCAAAGGCGAATCGCAAGATTTATGGATGACGCACGATTCAAAAATTTCTCTGAATTTAAATTTTCATTGGTAAATGATACTTCCGTTTTCGACTATTTCTTGCAGCGAATTACGGTAAATGTTACCGAGATGTTTCGGGATCCGCAATTTTATACTGCTATCAGAAAACAAGTTCTGCCTGAAATAGCCTCTTATCCAACCATAAAAATCTGGCATGCCGGCTGTTCATCCGGAGAAGAAGTTTTTTCGATGGCAATACTATTGCATGAGGCAGGTCTATTAAAGCGTTCTAAAATTTACGGTACTGATATAAATCCTTCTAACATAGAAAAGGCAAAAAAAGGTATTTTACCATTAGAAGTAATGAAAGAATATGTTGCTAACTACATTCATTCGGGGGGAGAAAGTGACTTTGCTTCATATTATACAGCCCGCTACGAAAATGCAATTATTAGAAAGGATCTTAGGGAAAAGGTTTTTTTTTCACAACATAACCTTGTTACCGACCAGGTATTCAATGAATTTCAGTTAATATTATGTAGAAATGTTATGATCTATTTTAATAGTCAATTACAAAATAAAGTTATTCAGCTATTTTATAACAGTCTTTCAACATTCGGGTTTTTGGCATTAGGAATAAAAGAGTCGCTATTGTTTTCAGATTTCAAAAATAAATTTGAAGTGATAGGTAGCCATGAAAAAATTTTTAAACGAATTCAATTATAACTTGACATGCATGTTATCTAAAGACACAAAAAGCTGCAATTTTGAATAAATCGCAAAAAGAAGAACTGGTAGTAATTGGTGGTTCTGCAGGAAGTTTAACAATATTATTGCGGGTAATAAAAAAACTTCCCGATGACTTCTCTGTACCTGTAATAATTGTTATTCACAGGCAAAGAAATGTTTTGAGTGAGTTCACAACAATTTTGACTAATGCTTTTAAAAATAAAAAAATTGTAGAACCAGATGACAAAAATCCAATTGACGGATCTTGTATTTACGTCGCTCCACAAAACTATCATCTTTTAATTGAGACAGATTACACTTTTAGTCTTGATTACTCAGAACCTGTAAAATTTAGCAGGCCATCTATAGATGTGACTCTTGAAAGCGCTGCAATAGTGTATAAAAGTAATCTGACAGCAATTTTGTTAAGTGGAGCAAATAATGATGGAACATCAGGGTTAATTAGTGTTGTACAAAATGGCGGAGCAATCATAGCACAGGACCCTGAAACTGCTGAATTTGCCGCTATGCCTGCTTCTGCTATATCGACCGTTCCCGGAATTGTTGTTCTTAGCCCCGATGAAATTGCAGCTTATCTAACTGGTATTAATTCAAAATAAAAGATTATTTGATGTCTGAAAAAGGTTCAGGAGAATTTATAATTCTGTTAGTAGATGACCGACCGGAAAATCTTATTTTATTAGAGGAAGTACTTGAGAAAGAAAACAGAACTTTCATTACTGCAGCATCAGGAAATGAAGCTTTGAAAATTGTTTTAAAGAATCCTGCAATAGGATTAATAATGCTGGATGTGCAAATGCCGGAAATGGATGGATTTGAAGTAGCGGGGATGCTGAAATCTAATTCAAAAACAAAAGACATATCAATCATCTTTGTAACAGCAATTAATAAAGAGGAACATTATGTAATGCAGGGCTTTGGTGAGGGAGCTGTTGATTACCTGCAAAAACCACTTGATGTAAACGTGACGAAGGCAAAGGTAAATGTTTTTGAAAAGTTGTATTTCTATCAGCAGCAGCTTAAAGAATCATTATTGGATGTCGAGAAAGTAAATAAACAACTTGAAAAGTTTGTTTATATGGTATCGCACGATCTGAAGTCACCTTTGTCCTCAATAATCACCATTATGTCTTCTTTAAAGGGTAATTTGATAATTGAGAGCGATGCGTTTACTTCTCAGAAAATAGACCTTGTATATATTGCTTCCACTCATCTTTCAGAGATGATCACTTCAATTCTGGAGTATTCAAGGCAAAGCATTGAGCAACAAACAATAGAGGAGGTGAATGTCTTTGAATTAGTAAATCAAATTGTTTTCTTACTTTTTCCTCCATCCAGTTTTACAATAAAAATTTCTGAGAGTTTACCCATTATTAACACCCGAAAGATTAAACTTCAGCAAGTGTTTCAAAATTTGATTAGTAATGCTATAAAATACGTTGATAAGCCAGAAGCTCTGATAAAAATTGAGGCAGTTGAAAAAGATGATTTTTATATTTTTTCAGTACAAGACAATGGTCCGGGAATGGCCAGGCAGGACCTTAACCGGATTTTTAAATTATTTGAAGTCGGAGAAAATAAATCAAATAAAGAAAGCAGTACCGGAATTGGATTAAATATTCTAAAGGTTTTGGTAGAAGAACAGGGTGGAAAAATATGGGTAGAATCCAATCCGGGAAAAGGAAGCATATTTTATTTTGAGTGGAGAAAATGAGAACTTGCAGAGTTTATTTTGAACGGCGTGATGCACATAACCATTTTTGCTATTTGCATTATTTAGTAAATAAGTCGATCAAAAGGTAAAAATGATTTATGTGATTGCGTTCCGGAAATACTCATTATGAGGATGGCATACTTTAAGTAGAAAATCAATTTAAGATAATCATATTTATGCAAGAAAAACAATACCCATTCTATATTAAGAGCACAGTTATCCTTTTCGGAATTATTCTACTTGTTTATGCGTTGTTCAGTTTAAGCGATATACTTGTACCAATCGCATTTTCGGTCGTTTTCGCAATTCTGCTTAATCCATTAGTAAACAAGTTGAAAAGAAATGGACTTTCTCATTTTTTTTCAATTGCTATAGCAATGCTTCTTGCATTTGTAGTCTTTGGTGCCCTACTGTATTTTCTTTCTTCTCAGATCATTGGATTTGGCGATAATTTACCTCTTTTAAAAACTAAGTTAGCTTCCATTTTACACCAATTGCAAGGGTGGTTGCAGATGAAATTCGGGCTCGCCATCGATAAGCAAGTTCAACTGCTAAACGAAGCCATGAGTAATAGTAAAGCGATGTTAGGCCAGTCGGTCGGTGCTGTCTTGGGAACACTTGCAATAATATTTTTGCTCCCTGTATACATTTTTTTGTTACTGTTTTACAAAGCACTTATTCTAAATTTTCTATACGAAGTTTTTGCAGAGGAAAATACAAAACAGGTAGGCGAAATTCTCAATCAAACTAAAACTGCTATCCAGAGTTATATGGTTGGTTTGTTGTTAGAAGCACTTATAGTAGCTGTTTTAAACTCTGCAGCATTAATGATTTTAGGGGTAGATTATGCCATACTTTTAGGAGTCATTGGTGGTATCCTTAACATGATTCCTTACATTGGTGGTATAATCGCTATAGCATTACCCGTTCTTATGGCAACTGTGACAAAAGACGGTTATAGTATCCAGCTTGGAATTATCATCTCTTATGCAATCATTCAATTTATCGATAACAATATTTTGGTTCCCAGAATTGTCTCATCGAAAGTGCAGATTAATGCATTGTTCTCAGTAGTCGTGGTTTTATTAGGTAGTGCTTTGTGGGGTGTTTCAGGTATGTTTCTTTCTATACCTGCTGTTGCCATTTTAAAGATCATTTTTGACAGAATAGATGACCTGAAACCCTGGGGTAAACTGTTAGGCGACGAAGTTCCAACACGTCATAAAGGTCAGATTTGGTTGCGAAGAAGGAAGAAGCCGTCAGTTGCCGAAAAAATGGTTGAATAATTAGAAGCAATTAGAAACCTAAGGTTTTATCTAATTAAGATAATGTGGTGTACGGCAGTTTTTTCTCTTTGTTCTGCTGAAGTTTGTATGGCGCCAGCCAAAGTTTTCAAACTATTGTACTTTATGCTAGTGAAATGTCTTTAAAGGTGGTATACCTGCTCTGTCGTCTTTACTTTTCCGTTTGTTCTGCTTTTCACTTCCCCTTTTCTCACTGACGCATTACTTATTTTATTTTTTTCCATGGTTTTTAATGAAAACATTGTAAAAAGCTTTAAAAAAAACTTAAACAAATTTCCCAGGGATTAAAACTAGGTTAATTCATTTCTCGTAGGTTAAAAGGAAGGAAAATTAAATCTTTTGAAAAACTATTAACTTATTAAAACACCGTTATGACAAAGAACACGGCTTTATTTGAAAGCAAAGCAATATCAGACCAGGACTCTGGAGGTATTAACATTTCGAGGAGGAAATTTTTAAATTACGCCGGCGCATCAACAGGATTAGTGTTGCTGGCGGCCTGTAGTAAAAATGATACTTCCGGGGGAGTTGACCTGGGAAGTGGAGATATCGGACTTCTTAACTATGCTTACGCCCTAGAGCAATTAGAAGCCGCATTTTATATTCAGGCTGTATCTACTCCATATTCTAACATGACACCAGACGAGAAAATATTTCTTACCGACATACGTGATCATGAAATTGCACATCGTGAATTTTTCAAGAATGCCCTAGCGGGTAGTGCTATACAAGCACTTGAAGTTGATTTTACAAAAATTGATTTCACAAGCAGGGCTAGCGTTTTAGGTACGGCGATGGCTTTTGAGGACCTTGGCGTGAGCGCTTATGATGGAGCTGGCTACCTATTTAAAAGTGCAGATTACTTGTTATTGGCGGGTAAGATTGTTTCTGTAGAGGCTCGCCATGCAGCCTTGATTCGTGAGCTGGTTTCTCCAAATACTTTTTTAGGCGACCAGGTTGATGCTTCTTCTGTTAATATATCCCGCAGCCCTTCTGAAGTATTGGCTATAGCCGGTACTTACATTAAAACTAAAATCAACGCTAGTAATTTACCTTCTTAAAAACTACAAATATGAATTTACAAGATATAATAAAAGAGATAGAAACGGCAGATCCGGAGTTTAATGAAAGAATAAGCCCACGCCGTTCCGCTATAAGAAATATGACCGGTTTTGGTAAAAAGGTTGCTTTAGGAACATTGCCTTTTGCACTTGGTTCCCTATTTACTAAAGCATACGGACAAACGCCACCAAAAGGTGTGATCGACGTACTACAATATGCCTTAACATTAGAACACTTCGAATCGGCTTTTTATGTAAAAGGATTTAACGAAGCACCAATACCTGCAGGAGCAGAAAAAAATGCAATTCAAATTATTCGCGATAGTGAAGGCAAACATGTAACATTTCTACAGTCAGTAATTACAGCAGCTGGTGCTACCCCTGTGGCGGCAAAGAGCGCTTATGATTTTACTGCAAAAGGTACGTTCCCTACTGTTTTTACTAGCTATGCAACATTTCTTGCTGTAGCTCAGGTGCTTGAAGATACCGGAGTAAGAGCATATAAGGGCAGAGCAGGAGAATTACTGGGGCAAAAAGTTTATTTAACAGCGGCTCTTGGTATACATGCTGTAGAAGCAAGACACGCTGCTAAAATCCGCTATATGCGCAGAGTGAATGGTCAGGCACCAACCATAAAACCTTATATTTCTGGCGGCAATGATACTGGTATTCCTGCTGTTAATGGAAACTATGGAGGAGCAACTCCTGAAAGTAATGTTTCTCAGGCTGGAATCACTATTACAAATATTAACGGCCAGGCTATTTCTTCAATTGCAGCTGCTGAAGCATTCGATGAACCATTGACTGCTGCAGAAGTTCTGGCATTGGTTGCGCCTTTTGGAGTTTCATAATTTATCTGGTAGTGTTTTGAATAATAAAATAAGAGTAGTTGGAACACTAACCTTTAACATTACTAAAAGATGAATCAATAACGGTTTAACGACTGGCTGTTTAGTCAACGATCCGAACAAGATAGGTTGTCTCATTAGTTTTGAGGCAGCCTATTTTCTTTAATTATTTTTTTGAATTTCTGAGGAGCGTACCATTTAAATAATCCTGCTTAAGTAAGCGAATATCCGAAATTGTGAAAACAATTACAACATATAATTGGTTATACGTACTAAATACAAAAAATTGTCAGCCATGAAAGCTATTTGGAATAATGAATTAATTGCAGAAAGTGACGAAACAATAATAGTTGAAAACAACCATTATTTTCCTGGGAGTGCTATAAAGAAAGAATTCCTTGTTCCTTCAAAAACGCATAGTACCTGCCCATGGAAGGGGGTTGCATCTTATTATACCCTGCGTGTAAATGGTAAAGACAATGCAGACTCGGCCTGGTATTATCCTGATCCAAAACCGGCTGCTGAAAATATCAAAAATTACATTGCCTTTTGGAAAGGTGTTGAGATTATTAAATAAGTTATTACATTTTTTTTTATACATCCTCAACAAAATCGTCGAGGTCTCTTCTTTCTTTTTTGGTTGGCCGGCCAATTTTGCTCAATCTCTTTCCTGTATGAAAAGAGGCTGGTTGTATTTTTAAGGCATCTACATCTTCAGATGGAGTTAAGTCTACATAGTATTTGACAGCTTCTGCATATTGAACTCTGTTAGAAAGTAAATTGGTCACTTTTATGATCCATTTTCTTCCATCAGTTTTTATTTCATACTCATCACCTACAGTTACGGCTTTGGACGCTTTTACCGAATCTCCTTTAAATTTTATTTTGCCTTTTTCACAAGCTTCGCTTGCGAGGCTACGAGTTTTAAATACTCGTATCGCCCACAAATACTTGTCTATTCTTAATTTTTCTTTTGCTTCAGCCATCAGTTATTTTAAATCAATTAAGTAATTTCCTCGATAAGACTAAGGCCAAAATTAGTTTTATTAGTAAAAAACAGAGTAAGCTGAACAAAGATTTATTGTTAAAACGGAGCGTCGCAACAAAAGCCGATTTTTATTCTACCGGCGGAAACATAAAAAATCCGGGCATCATTAATTATGTGATTTTTTGCTTGCCTCCTATTCAGATTACTACGATTTTAAATCCGCAAAATATTTGTGGAAATAAGGAATGGTTTCGATGCCTTTGTAGAAGTTGGCCAGCTCAAATTTTTCGTTTGGACTATGAAGATTATCACTGTCTAAACCAAAGCCTAAGAAAACAGTTTTTAAACCAAGAACACTTTCAAATAAAGACGTAATGGGAATGCTGCCACCACCCCGAACTGGAATGGGAGTCTTGCCAAAAGTAGTTTCGATAGCCTTTGAAGCGGCCTGGTATTCAATACTATCAACCGGAGTTAAATATGGGTCGCCACCATGATGTTCAGATGCTTTAACAGTAACATATGCCGGAGCTATAGAGACTATATGATTGATGAGTAGTTCAGTCATTTTTGCGCTTGTTTGATTGGGAACAAGACGACAACTGATTTTGGCAAAAGCTTTAGCAGGCAAGACAGTTTTAGCGCCTTCGCCAGTGTACCCCCCCCAAATACCATTTACTTCTAACGTAGGGCGAATACCCGTACGCTCATTCGTTGTGTATCCTTTTTCACCCCATAATTCTTTTACGCCCAAATCTTGTTTATATTCATCTTCATTGTAGGGCGCTTTGGCCATTTCTGCTCTTTCTTCTGCAGTTGCCTCGAGTACATCATCGTAAAAGCCAGGGATGGTGATATGATTGTTTTCATCGTGAAGGCTCGCAATCATCTTTGCGAGTATAGTAATGGGATTTGCTACAGCGCCTCCATAAACCCCACTATGCAAATCTCTGTTGGCACCTGTTACTTCAACTTCGATGTAAGTAAGACCACGAACGCCGACATCTATACTCGGCGTTTGTAAACTAAGCATAGCAGTGTCGCTGATTAATATTACATCCGCTGTAAGTAAATCTTTTTTTTCTTTAATAAATGTAGCCAGGTTAGGACTTCCAACTTCTTCTTCACCCTCTATAATAAATTTAAAATTGGTTGAAAGACTGTTTGTTTGCACCATTGTTTCAAATGCTTTCACATGCATATAAAACTGCCCTTTGTCGTCGCACGAACCTCTTGCAAAAATTTTTTCGTCTTTTATTACAGGTTCAAACGGACCGCTGTGCCATAACTCAAGTGGGTCTGGCGGTTGCACATCGTAGTGACCATAAACCAGTACAGTAGGCTTAGCCGGATCAATTACTTTTTCTGCATAAACAACCGGATAACCCTTGGTTTCGAAAACTTCTGCCTTATCTGCACCAGCCTCTAATAATCTTTCTTTTACTGCATTCGCACAAGTCATCATATCGCCTTTATGTTCGCTTCTGGCGCTAATGCTGGGTATTCTAAGCAACTCAAGTAATTCACTTAAAAAGCGTTCTTTATTCTGCGATTGATATTCTTTCCAGGCTTGCATCTTTCGATTTTTTTTGGATAAATAATAAATACTGAGCGAATATAACGACTAAACATATAAGCAGGAATATTCCCACAAGCAGCGATAAATGATAGGTTCAGTAGAACCTGAGGTCTTTCATCAAAACTTTTACCTTCATCAGTTAGTTTTAATGAACAATATCTGTAATTTCATACCAGATTTATTAGCACTATTAGATTTAAGAAAAATATTAAAAAAACTATCAATGAGAAAATTGTTTTTACCCATTTGCCTTGTCTCTTCAATAATGTTTTTTTTTACTAATTGTAAAAAAGAGTCTGAGCCTGCCGCTCCAAACTTTTCGCCGCTAACACCCGGTACAAACTGGACCTACAAGTACACAGAAGGAACTGCGACCAGTACATTTAAACTCACAGTCACCAACCGTGATACTGTTGTAAACGGTAAAACGTATAAAGTAGTAACTAGTTCAGATGGTACAACCAACTATATGGCTAAGGTTAATAATGATTATTACAGGTCTACTTCCTTTCCGGCAATTGGTGTAAATAATTTTGAAGAATTATATTTAAAAGATAACAAGGCTGTAAACGATAGTTGGACTGGTACAGCCGCAATTAATTACTCTGGCGCAAGTATTAATGCAAATCTTACATACACGATAAAAGAAAAAGGAGTAAGCCGGACGGTAAATGGAAAAGCTTTTGACAATGTTATAAAAGTAAGACTAGATATTGCTTTTTTCGGGGCGAATATTGGGGGAGGTGACTTTTATTACCAGGAAGGTGTGGGTCTGATAGAAGATGCAATTTTAGTTGCAGCTCCGGGGGTACCACCATATAGTTCAAAACAGGAAATAGTTTCTTACGAGATTAAATAAGCGGGCTGCTTTAAAGCTCAGATATAAAACGTTAAGCTTGTAGTACTTGTTAGTTAAACGTAATATAATGATTAATAAGTTGCCAAATTTTATTTTGTAATCTCAGTTATGTTATTACATTTGCTTTACGATTGAGCCTATTGCCATCTATCAGCCTTTGTTGGTCTTTCTTTTTGAAAGAGGGGCCATCAGAGGCTGAGCCAATTATAAGGCATCCCTTTTTAAACGGTGCATTTGGTTTTTAAGTAGGTTTTCCAAATTCCACTCTATTTTACGCTCAAAGGGATGTTGTCTTACAGGGCACGAGAGCTTGTCGCACAGGGGACAACTAAAGGCAAGACAGCCGTCGGTGTGGACAAAAAACTCAATTGAAGTTCCAAATTCTCTTGTTATCAGGCTCATTAAAGTGTCAATTTCTCCTTGTGCCTCAGGCACATTCAAGTACCAGGGAACGGTAAGATGACAGTCGATATGCAGATGGCTTCCATATTTGATAATACGGAAATTATGAAGGTCGATCCAATTTACTCTTCGGTTTTTATTTAGAAAGTCTACTATATTTTGTAAAAGCTGCATGTCTTGCTCATCCATAATACCGGCAAGAGAAGTCCGTATAATTTTATATCCATTAAAAATGATGTATGCCCCCATGAAAAGGGCAATAACTTTATCTATCCAAAATAAGTTAGTCAGGAGCATGACCAGCAGACCGACAATAATCGCGAACGTAGACCATGTATCAGTATGTAAATGCCGGCCACTGGCCTGCAGCGCAAGCGAATGATTTCTTTTGCCAATTTTAAGACAAATAAAACCGGCAATATAATTTACAATAGCAGTAGCAGCCACCATTATCAAACCTGCATCCAGTTTCCCCAATGGGTTTGGTTTAATGAAGTTTTTTACTGTTTCATATAAAATCAAAACTCCTGCAGCAACGATAAGCGTTCCTTCAACTGCGGCAGAAACAAATTCTGCTTTTCCATGACCATAGGGATGTTCTTCGTCCTTCGGTTTTGCTGCGATAAAGAGACTGTATACGCCGATACCACCGGCAACCACGTTGACAATGCTTTCCAGGGCATCAGTTAAAATGGCCAGTGAATTGGTGATATAATAGGCCACTACCTTGGCAATGAAAAGAATTACCGATAAAGCGGTTATCCATTTTTGTACTTTTAAATTATAACTTGCCGATTGCAAATTCTGTTTCCTTTTGTTATGATTAATATTATTATAGACGGATCTCTTGCTAAACTCCATTCTTACACAACAAGTGAATACTCTAGGGTACTTTTCGAAGTAATAAAAAAGCACCGCAAATGTAGCAGCGCTTTTTTATTTAGTAGGATAAATTGTCTTTGGGTAAAAGGATTCGTCGAACTGTACCTAAAACTTATTTATCGGGTGCACTTCGAATTAGTCAATTTTACTTTATTGCTGAGTCATACCGCTCACTTACGAAGTTCCAGTTAACAACGTTCCACCAATTGGTTATCTAGTCGGGTCGTTTATTTTGATATTTAAGGTAGTATGCATGTTCCCACACATCTAACCCTACAATTGGAAATCCTTTTAATTTACTTATATTCATTAAAGGACTATCCTGATTGGGAGTCGAACCGATCTTTAGTTTTTTATCGTCTGTCAATACAAGCCACGCCCATCCACTTCCAAAACGATTTTTGCCTGCATCACTAAACTGAGTTGTAAAAGCTTCGTATGAACCGAAATCTCTTTGAATTGCAGACATTAGAACTTGTGCAGGTTTTGCATTCTGTTTTGGTCCCGTGACTTTCCAAAACAACTCATGATTATAACATCCTCCTGCATTGTTCCGCATTTTTGCTGAATATTTTGAGATATTGCTTAACAACATTTCCAGGCATGTACTTGCTGCGTTCACTCCGTCTGCAGCAGTTGCTTCTGCCAGGTTTTTAGCATAGGCTGCCGCATGTTTTGTATAATCAATTTCCATTGTCATTGCATCAAAAGAAGGTTCAAGGGAGTATAACCATACGGTAAAGGTTGTTGTGCGTACGAAACGGGTGGCGTATTTTTTGCCATAGCATTGGCAGAATTAGTTGATAGAATTGATGGTAAAACCGTGGCAGAGAGGCCTACTGCAACACCTGCTTTTCCTGCCTTTTCAATAAAATTTCTTCTCGCCAGGGGCTCATTATTCATTATAACATCTTTCTTTTATTAATTCTATTCTTTCTAAAATTAGCTAAAAAAACCCGAAGCTTTTTGAAGGACCTGTAATAATATTCCTGATTGAAAAGCTGAGAATCTTTCATGGCTTTGTAAGTGAGAAAAAAGCTTATAGGTATTAGTACGCCGGTTGATAGCCACATTCCACTAAAAGGCGACATAACTCCGCTTTTCACAAACTTTTCTCCAAACGTATTAAGCAGGTGAAATACGACAAAAAAGATAACTGCAAAAACAAGCGGCGTGCCTAGTCCGCCTTTTCTAATAATAGAACCTAGTGGTGCTCCTATCAGAAATAATATGACGCAGGCAAATGCCAGGGTGAATTTTCTATGTAATTCTATCTCATGATAAGTAATTTCCTTCTGTTTATTTTCATAATCAGAAGCGATTAACTCTATATTAGGTTTTGCAGAACTAACCTGGATCATAGCTCTATCCTTTACTGTAGATTTTACCGAGTCGGGAAGAATGTCATCTACACTTTTAACATTGGGTAAAGTTTTTACATCAACAGCAACTAAGCCGGTATCAGCGTATCTTGGAAACGTAAAGTACATTGAAACTTCGTTTTGCGACCTTTTTTCGTATAAGGTCTTATCATTCTTAAGAGAATCAATTGTTTTACTCAATTGTCTTACACTTAACATTTTGTAATTATCTCTAAAAGCGCTGTCCGACGTCTTGTTCATTTGAAAGCTGCTGAGATCTAATATTTTCTTATACTCTTTAAATCCTACCCTGGTAAATTCGGTATTAGTAGTCAGCCTGTTTCCTTTTTCCTCATAACGCCAGCCATTCTTTAAATCGAACTCCAATTTATTCCCCGGAGCCACTTTCATAACACCACTTTCTGCTATAAGACTGTAGTCTTGCAAGCCATAATTTTTTTCGTAAATAATTACATTTTTGATAATATTTCCATCTTTCGATTTTTGCCCGATTTTGATGACATACCCTTCAATTTTATCATAAAAAACGCCTTCTTTAATATCGAATGCAGGCTTCGCTACGATAATATCATACTTCAATGTATTTAGCTTTAATGCCGCCACCGGCATTATATTATTTGCAAACACAAAAGAAATACCGGCGATGATAACTGCAACGATAAACAACGGTTGCATAAAGCGAAGAAGCGGAATACCGGCCGATTTGATAGCAACCAGTTCAAAACTTTCGCCAAGGTTGCCAAATGTCATAATTGACGATAACAACAATGCAAGGGGCAGTGCTAAAGGCACCCAATTGATTGCCACGAGGAGAGTGAGATGTGCCAGTGTTCCTAAGTCTAAACCTTTTCCAACAAGGTCATCTATATAAAGCCAAAAAAATTGCATTACCAACACAAACAACGCAATAAAGAAAGTTGCAAAAAAAGGTCCTACAAAAGCTTTAATAATTAAGGTATCAAGTTTTTTAATCACTTCGAATAACTTTTACAACTTACCATGTCGGAGGCAAATTTAGTGTATTAGCTACATGTATTTCCTGGCATCAATTTTCAAATACTATTTATTAACACATGTTTCATTTATATTTATTTTGCTATGATAACTTCTCTTAGTGATTATGAAATGAAGCTGGTTACTGACAGCCAAATATTGTTGACAAAAAATAGAATTATACAAAAGGTATCTAAGCTTTTAGGAAGTTTAGCAGAGGATTATAAAACAATATTGCACCGTGATTGTGACGCAATTTTTTTAAACGAAAAGGAAGCAAAAATTGCAAGAGGTGAAAATTACAAAGGGCTTCCTTATGTTATAATGGATTACCCAAGACTTTTTGGTAAAGTAGATGTATTTGCAATAAGGACCTTTTTTTGGTGGGGAAATTTTTTCAGTATCACATTGCAGCTAAGCGGAACATATCAGGATGCTTATTTTTCGATAATAGAGAAAGCTGTTGCTAAGAATATGTTTCAAGGTTGGTTTATTGGTTGTGCTCCTGGTCCCTGGGAACATCATTTCGAAAAAGAAAATTATACTCCTATTTTACCAGAAGAAAAAGCGTTTTCTTCAAATCTTTCTTACCTGAAAATTTCGAAAAAAATCCCACTGGAAAAGTGGGATGAAGTTGAATCTTTTTTAAAGGAAAACTTTACACTTCTAATAAAAGTGCTCAGAGCTTAAGCACCTATTCGGTGAAATAGATCTTTAATCTGGTATTCCCATAGCTGAGTTTGGTCTTTTATCTCTTTTTTTTCAGCGAAATCTTTTATAACTAAAATAGTTTGATTGGTAACTTCTGATTTTTCAATTTGAAATTCGAAATACTCCTCTTTAGGAGCGTGTAGCCAATGATATCTAACTGATTTATTTTCGATCATATCAAGCAGTTGTGCTTTTTCGGCCGAATTTTTCCATGTGAAAGTAAAAACATGCTCTTTATTTTCATCAACTTTATCTGCAAACCATTCACCCAGGCCGGCAGGGGTAGATAGAAATTCAAATAAAATACTTGGTGAACATCTAACGGGGTATTCTAATGTATACAATTGCTTTTTGCTCATAATAAAATCTATTGTCGTAGAAACGAAAGTGTGCAATAATATAAAATTAATTATATAGGCAAAATAATTTTTTGAATTGCTTTCTTTTTTATTGTTTTTAAAGCACTTAAAGTACCGTTTAAAGGCTAAAACAACCATTAAAATTTTTTTATTAAATAATGTTTTAACACCGTCTTATTATTTTTTTTTGTTACATAAAACCTTCTTACTTTGGTGATAAGAATCCCCCCCAATCACTTCTCAAAAAAATTTTTACATTGATTCAGTTACCCTAAAAACAAAAAGCATTATGAGTATGCGCCAACTTAAGATTACGAAGTCAATTACGAATCGTGAATCTCAAAGTCTCGAAAAGTATCTTCAGGAAATTGGAAAAGTCGAACTCATAGCACCGGAAGAAGAAGTAGCATTGGCAATCAGAATTAAAGAAGGGGATCAAAAGGCTCTTGAAAGATTAACAAAAGCAAACTTGAGGTTTGTGGTTTCAGTAGCAAAGCAGTACCAAAACCAGGGACTCACGCTACCCGATCTGATTAATGAAGGCAACCTTGGCCTTATTAAAGCCGCACAGCGGTTTGATGAAACAAGAGGTTTCAAATTTATTTCTTATGCAGTATGGTGGATTCGTCAAAGCATTCTGCAGGCACTTGCTGAGCAAAGTCGCATTGTAAGGTTGCCACTTAACAAAGTGGGTCTTACCAATAGAATTAGCAAAGCCTACCAGGTGCTTGAGCAGGAATTTGAGCGCGAACCTACTGCAGAAGAATTAGCTGACATGCTGGAGATAACTGCAGAGGAAGTTGCAACAACCTTGCAAATGGGGACGCGTCATTTAAGCGTAGACAGCCCGATGGGTGACGGTGAGGATAATACTTTAATCGACGTATTAGTTAACGAAAACGCAGTTCAGGCCGATCAGCAACTTGTACATGGAGAGTCGTTAAAAATGGAAATTGACAGGTCTCTAAAAGCATTAACCGAAAGGCAAAAAAATGTGATTTGCTACTTTTATGGGATCGGGGTAGATCACCCATTAAGTTTAGAAGACATAGGCGAAAGATACTCGCTGACAAGAGAAAGGGTAAGACAGATAAAAGACAAAGCAATTACAAAACTTCGTACTACGTCACGTTGCAAAGAACTAAGGGTATATCTCGGCTAGCAAATGTTTTACTGATATTTTTCTATGTAAATATTTTGCGTAAATTATAAATGCCGGTATCACTTGTACAATTAAAACTTTATTTCATAAATAGTTTTTAGATAAGTATTTGAAACATTAGAAGTATTAATACAGCAAGTATATTTGCAACTAATTAAGTGAACATTTTGTTCACTTTTTCTTTTTTAAATGATATTAATAAATTTGAGATAATATGTTTGAAAGCTTAAGCGAACGGCTTGAAGGCGCCTTCAAAAACCTAAAAGGTGAAGCCAAAATAACTGAGTTGAATATTGCCGCTACTGTAAAAGAAATAAGGAGAGCTTTGGTCGATGCAGACGTAAACTACAAAATAGCGAAAGAATTTACTGATAAGGTAAAAGATATTGCGTTGGGCACAAAGGTTATCAATGCGGTGAGCCCCAGTCAATTAATGACCAAAATAGTAAAGGATGAGCTTACCAGCCTGATGGGAGGAACAGAAAGCACTTTTAATATAACCGGCAACCCTGCTGTTATTTTGATTGCCGGTTTGCAGGGAAGTGGTAAAACTACTTTTAGCGGAAAACTGGCAAATTACCTTAAAAGCAAAGGAAAAAATCCGTTGCTTGTTGCTGCCGATATTTATCGTCCGGCAGCTATAGATCAGTTAATGGTTTTGGGAAAACAGGTAGGAGTAGAGGTCTATAGTGAGAGAGAAAATAAGAATGCTGTTGAGATAGCGCAAAATGCGATAAAAGAAGCAAGGGATAAAAATAAGAATGTTGTAATTATAGATACAGCAGGGCGTCTTGCTATAGATGAGGTGATGATGACAGAGGTCGCAAACGTAAAAAGTGCTGTTAATCCTCACGAGATATTATTTGTGGTAGATAGTATGACAGGGCAGGATGCTGTTAATACGGCTAAAGCATTTAATGAAAGACTTGATTTTAGTGGAGTGGTTTTGACGAAATTAGATGGCGATACTCGTGGCGGGGCTGCTCTATCTATCAAATACACTGTAGAAAAACCGATCAAGTTCGTAAGCAGTGGGGAAAAATTAGATACACTTGATGTATTCTATCCTGAGCGTATGGCTCAACGGATTCTCGGGATGGGTGATATTACAACTTTAGTTGAGAAAGCACAGGCCCAGTACGATGAGGTTGAGGCTAAAAGATTAGAAAAGAAAATCCGCAAAAACCAGTTCGATTTTCAAGACTTTTTAGATCAGTTGCAGCAAATTAAAAAGATGGGTAACCTCAAGGATTTAATGGCCATGATACCTGGGGTAGGTAAGGCTATAAAAGACGTAGATATCAGCGACGATGCTTTTAAAGGTATTGAAGCCATCATCAAAAGTATGACTCCTTTTGAAAGAAGCAATCCCGATGAAATCAATCAGAGTCGGAAGCTCCGTATAGCAAAAGGATCAGGAAAAGACATGAGTGAAGTAAATGCTTTTATGAAGCAGTTTGACCAGATGCGCGAAATGATGAAAATGATGAACAAAATGCCTATGGGTATGGGGAAAATGCCCGGCATGAGGAAATAAGAAGTAAATGTTAGAACAGCTATTCTTTTAAAAAAAAGTTGAATTAACAAGGCGCCGAATGGGTGATTAGGTGAAGGGATGAATGTAAATGAGGCAACTGCTTTATCAACCCTCCCCCTTTGCAAGATTTTCTTCTTATTTTTAAATGTTATAATTTCTTAAATCGACCAATTACGGCAGAAGAATCGAGAGAATTTGATTTCTAATACATCTTCGAGGTGATCATTACATTTTTATATTTATTATCAGTGAGGAGGTGTAAGAAGTAATTTGTTACGCTACTTCTTACACCTCACATTTCACATCTTTACCCTAAACCATCACACTTTATCCCCTTTTACAAGCTTCATATTTTCAGGATCCCAATTAATAATTTTCTTCTGGAAATAGCTGTCGTTACAAGCAAGGGCAGGAGCCGCTGCACGGAAACCAAAAGTAGCATCTTCTACCACTGGCTTGCCCGTACGCATACTGTCAAAAAAGTTGGTGATGTGTTGTAAATGCTCATTAAATCCCTGGGGGTTTTTGTATTCGATGTCGGGCTTTATTGGCCGTTTTCTTTCTTCCGGGGTCCATTTCTTTTCGTATGCAGCCAGTAATTCATTCTGCATTGCTATTGGGTAGGTACCTAAAGCGTCATAACCAGCAATACCAGGGGCTTTAGCCATTATACTATGATGCACCTTAAGGCCACCTCCATTAATTTCAATAGTTCCTTCTTCACCCGTAAATTTTGTCATTTCCTGTCCTCCGGTTCCACTTACAAAATTTACTTGCAACGTTAACTCAAAGGCAGAATGTTCAGGTGTTTCAGGATATTGCAATATTCCCGTCATCACATCCGGAACATTACGCCCGTCCTTCCAATACGACAATTGACCTGCAGCAAATATTTTTGTCGGTCCCTTCGAGCCTGTAATCAAATGCGTTCCCGAAAGCAGGTGTACAAACAGGTCGCCTGCAACCCCGGTTCCAAACTCCTTATAATTGCGCCACCAAAAGAACTTTTTAGGGTCAAAGGGCATTTTAGGCATACCGGCAATATAAGCATCCCAATCTACCGTTTGCGGCGATGCATCATTGGGCATCGTGTACTCCCATGCGCCTATTGCGTCCTGTCGATCGTACACAGCATTTACCATATTCAGTTTACCAATCTCACCCGATTTATACAATTCACGGGCTTTCTCATAAACAAGGCTGCTAACTCGCTGGCTACCTACCTGCATTGTTTTTCCGCTTGCTTTTTGTGCTGCTATTACTCCGGCCCCTTCAGATATCTTGTGCACCATTGGCTTTTCGCAATACACCGCTTTGCCTTTTTGCAACGCATCTTTTGTAATGCGTGCATGATAATGGTCGGTAGTAACAATCAAAACAGCATCAATATCATTGCGGTTCAAAAGCTCCCGATAATCTCTTGTAGTATATAAGTCTTTGCCATAAACTTCTTTAGCCCGCTCCAGCCGTCCCGTGTATAAGTCTGCTGCGCCCACCAACCTTACTCCGGGAACTTTTATGGCCTGCCGCAAATCATTATTACCCTGAATTCCAAGACCAATAAGGCCAATTCGTATTTCGTCATTTGGCGATATTACTTTATCGTACCTCAAAATTCGTTCTTCTGCCTTCTCAGCAGCAGCAAGGCCCGAGAGCGGCCCCGCTCCAAGTAATAAACCTGTTGCTCCTATTTGTTGAAGAAATTTTCTTCGTGACGATCTACTTTGATTTGACATGCAATTCGTTTTATAGTACTTGAATGATTTTTTAAAAGAAGAAATTAGTTAGAAATTTGAAGTTAGGGAATAAGCGCAAATGAAAATCAAAAGAAGATGTAAATCATTTAAAGATGACAACTGATATTCGGTCTAATCTTTCAAATGCTGGTTCTGATCTTATTTTACACTAAATGCTCATCAAAACCTAATTTAACTAGCTTACGATAAGCCTTCCAAACGTCATCAGGAATAGGTTGATAAATTTGAAATCCTTTCTCAGCATAAAGTTTTATTCGCTGCAGGTCTCCAATCATGATATGAATTACTTTTTCAAGTGTTATTTCATCGTTTGGATAATTGAGAAAAGAAATTTGAGGAGAGGTAACAATTAGCTTTTTGTCAGGCCAATGCTTTTTAAAAGTTGCATAACTCCTGCGTTCCATGTAAGGCTTTTGAACTACGATAAAAGATTGGGGATCGAGGTTGTGCGCCTCAAGTAGCTTTTGGGTATTTACAATATTTTCTCCTGTGTTTGTTGATTTGTTCTCTATTAAAATTGCATTTTCAGGAACGCCCATTTCAATGGCAATCCTGGCAAACTTGTCGGCTTCGGTTTCTGTCCACATGTCTTCTGTCAGTCGCCCAAGTCCTCCTGAAAATATTAATAAAGGAGCCCAATGCTGAAGGAACAATTCGGCAGCCCTGTCTGCCACTCTCACATCATGGCTGCCTAAAACAAGGATACAGTCGGCCTTTTCAAGATTATTATTTACATGGTGATAGTCCCACACCTTTTGAGCTAATCTTATAATTTCTTCTGTTATCATAAAAACGAAAATAATGTTTTATCCATACTTATAATGGCCCCGACATTAAGTTAAAATAAAAAGAAAAAGATGGCTTGTTGAAAAAAAACAGGCAAATTCGCCAACAAATTAAATCTATACATCTATCTAAATTTTGAATAAAAGTTAAACCAATGACGAAAAAAACGATTGTGCTTGTCCTTTTGATGGTTGATTTTATTGGTGCAAAAAGTCAGAGTACTGCACCTGTTGTTTCAATACTTCCACAGCCGGTTTCGGTACAAACAACCAAAGGCAAATTTTTATTGAAAAAAACTGCTTCTATAGAAGTTTCAACAACCGATGGTGATGCAAAAAGAGTAGCGGGATATCTGGCCAAAAAATTATCAGTAGCTACAGGTTATGCTATACCAGTAAAAACCACCTCTCTTAATCTACATATAACTGGTAATATACGTTTGGCTTTAACCGCTGATACAAGCATGGGACCCGAAGGTTACCGGCTAAATGTTATTCCGAATTCTATAGTCATTACTGCTAATAAGCCAGCCGGCTTGTTTTATGGAATGCAAACGCTGTTACAGCTATTTCCGAAAGAAATAGAAAGTAGTACAGTTGCTAAAAATGTAAGCTGGATTGTTCCGGCAACCTCTATTAGCGATAAACCTCGTTTTGGTTGGAGAGGACTTATGCTTGATGTTAGCAGGCACTTTTTTACCAAGCAGGAGGTGAAAGAATATATTAACGAGATGGTTAAGTTTAAATTTAATTTGCTGCACTTACATCTTACTGACGACGAGGGTTGGAGAATACAAATTGAAGGTCTGCCAAGGTTAACCGAAGTGGGTGCATGGAATGTAAAAAAGGTAGGTTATTTTGGAACCTTTTCTCCTCCGGCACCTGACGAACCAAAAGACTACGGTGGGTTTTATACTCAGGCGGATATAAGAGAATTGGTTCAATATGCCAAAGACAGGTTTGTAAATATTTTGCCAGAGATTGATGTTCCGGGCCATAGCCTTGCAGCAGTCGTTTCTTACCCTGAACTTTCCTGCACGCCGGGAGCGGATAAGTACCAGGTAAGGTCAGGAGAAGTGATAATGGATTGGTCTCATGGTGCTCCGCCAATTGCCCTGGTTGACAATACCCTTTGCCCTGCAAATGAAAAGGTTTATGAATTTTTAGATAAAGTAATGACCCAGGTGGCGGCTCTTTTTCCCTTTGAATATATACATGTAGGTGGTGATGAAACGCCCAAAAACTTTTGGGAAAAAAGCGATGCTATAAAAGCATTGATGGCAAAAGAAGGTTTGAAAAACTATGAAGAAGTACAAAGCTACTTTGAAAAAAGACTGGAGAAAATAGTTGAATCGAAAGGCAAAAAATTTATGGGCTGGGATGAAATACTCGAAGGTGGATTAGCCCCAAGCGCAGCAGTAATGAGCTGGCGTGGAATGAAAGGTGGGATAGAAGCAGCCAAAATGAAACATGAGGTTGTAATGAGCCCAACTACTTATGCGTACATTGATTATATGCAGGGAGACCCAATTATAGAACCTCGTATTTATGCAACACTTAGGTTAAACGAGGCATACAAGTTTGAGCCGGTTCCTGAAGGAGTAGAGCCTAAATACATCAAAGGCGGACAGGCAAATCTTTGGACAGAACAAGTGTATAACATGCGTCATGCACAATATATGACATGGCCTCGTGGTCTTGCTATCTCAGAAGCATTGTGGTCGCCTAAAGCAAGCCGCAACTGGAACAAGTTTTACCCGCGGGTAGAAAAACAATTTGAACGTTTTGATGTGGCCGAGGTAAAATATGCGCCAAGCGTTTATGATCCTGCTTTTAGGGTTTCTAAAGGTGCTGATAGTACTTTGAAAATTGAATTGAGCACAGAGATTCCTGATCTTGATATTTATTACAGTTTTGATAATTCCTTTCCCGACAGGTTCTATCCTAAGTATACTCAAGCCCTAACACCACCGAAAGACGCAGTGATGCTTAAAGTAATTACGTACAGGGGCAATGAGCCAAAAGGAAGAATGATGGCAATGCCGATTTCGGAGTTACAAACAAGAGCTGCCAGAAGAAGATAAGTTATGCTGTGATAAAATAACAAAGCCATTCAATTTAGGATGGCTTTGTTATTTACACAGATGTTTTGATCGTTATTAATGCCCATCAATTTGGTGCTACTACAGCGACTCTTACCCGAAATCCTCTTTTGATAAACCAGATTGTTTTAGAATTGAATGAAATGTACCTGAAGGAGTTTGCTTTCTCCCAGCCGGTATAATAACGGTTCGGGTCGGATTTCCTATTTTCCGATATTTAATATGGCTTCCGTTCTGTGAAACGAAAGAAAAACCGTGCATTTCAAGCACTTTCAATATCTCATTAGACGAATAAAGTTTAGGCATGTTCCATTTCTGTTGAAACAATTTCAACTTGTTCTATTGCAAGCGCATCTGTAATTGGCATGTCTTCAAAATATAAGTCTAAAGCTTCCTGTAAATTTTTTAATGCTTGGTTTTTGGTATCTCCAAAACTGGAAACCTCCACATTTAAACATTTTGCTACATAAAAATCCCCCTCTTTCCAAACGATATTTTTTAAAGGCACTTTCATTATTATAATTTTTTGCTTAAAGCTTAAAACCGACTGTTTACGTTTCAACAACATCGTCTGACTCTACTTATATCCCCAATTCTTCATAATGGCCAAATCCTCTTTTGAGCTCTCCAATGGTGTTTTGCCCTGGTAAGATTCCTGCTCTATTATCAGGTATTTTGTTCCTCCGGCTTTCTTAACCAAATCGAGGTTTGATTTGAGGTTTATAATGCCTTTTCCAAGAATGGTGCTTTCATATTTTTCCTTTCCGCCTTCACTTTTAATTTCATCTTTTACATGTAATGACTCAAATCTGCCGGGATATTTTTTCAATATGTCTTCTGTCTTTGCTCCGCCATTATATAAGTTCCCCATGTCTAACTGTTGAATAACTAAAGCAGGGTCTGTATTTTTTAAAATAATATCGTACAACATCATTCCGTTCATTTTCTCACTAAATTCAAAATCATGGTTGTGGTAGCCGAATTTCATGCCCGATTTCTTACACAACTCACCGCTCTTATTAAATACTTCCATATAGCGCAAAGTGTCGTCATAAGTCTTCCTTAAACTTGCATCAAGCCAGGGACTGATCACATACGACTGACCTAAAACAGCGGCATCTTCCACCGTCTGTTTCCACGAGTCTGAAAACTCTTTCTTTTCGGCATCCCAGTGTTGCGGACCCATAACAGTGTGGCCACTCGGCATTTTCAGCCCTAAATCATCTAACACTTTTCTAAATTCTGTCGGTGACCATCCGTACAACTTTCTATTGACATAGTTAGCATGTTCTACATGAGTATAACCCATTGCCTTCAATTGTTTCAGGGTAGCTAAAGGGTCTTTTTTCATGTCGTCTCTTACAGTGTATAGTTGTATGCCAACTATTTGATTAGTCTTTTTAGCTGCAAAAGCTTCATTACCTAGGGCCATTGCACCCGCAAAGGCTAAAGAAGTGTTTTTTAGAAAAGTTCTTCGTGAATTGTTCATATGGTGTTTTTATAAATAAAAAGGGAATAAATAGGTTCTGCTATAAAACAGAGCATTAAATCTATGAAGAAATTACTTATTTCATTTAAAGACGATCTGGAAAAATGGGAAAGCAATACATCTTAGATTGAAACGAGATTGCTTACTGCTCATTTTCCAACCATACAACATGTTGTTCTGACTTATGAGCTTGACTAATAATTGCTCCATATAAATCAGGTCTTCTTGCTTGTTTATAACGATATCCACCAGCATTAATAAGCTTCTCCGGATTTATAACTGCTGTTACAATATCATCTCCCAGTGTGCGGCATTCTGCTATCACATCTCCAAAGGGATCAATAATCATAGAGCATCCGTTTTTAAGCTGGTCATCATCCATGCCAATGGGATTGGAAAAAACAACATAAGCTCCATTGTCATAGGCTCTGGCAGGCAGCCATTTCATCAACCATCCGCGACCTTTCATGCCATCAAATTCAAGTCTCAAAGATGTTGGATCTGTCTCCCGGTTCTCCCATAATTTAGGATCAACAAAGCCGGCACCGGGTCTTGGCGAAGGGGTACACATAGTAACATGCGGCATAAAAATAATATCGGCACCCAATAGATTTGTTGCCCTTACATTTTCAATAATATTATTATCGTAACAAACTAAAATACCGCACTTCCATCCTTCAAGTTCAAATACTGTATAGGAGTTACCAGGTGTTATATGCGAATTAATAAAAGGATGCAATTTTCTGTGTTTTGCAACGAGGCCATTTTTATCAACGCACACATAAGCCTTAAATAATTTATCGTCTTTGTCCTTTTCAAATAATCCTGCTAAGACAGCAATATTAAATTTTGCTGCTATTTCGGTCAATCTCTGTACGCCTTCTCCGCCGGGTATTAACTCTGCAAGATCAAGCATCTGTTCTTTATTTAGGTGTCGGGCAAATGTATACCCGGTAACAGAGCATTCATGAAAAGCAACAGCTTTCGCTCCCTGTCGGGCTGCCTTTTTTGCCAGCTTTTCTATTGTATCCAGGTTGTAGCTTTTATCACCGCTTTTATTTTCAAATTGGGCCGAAGCAATTTTTATATTATTCATTATATTTTTTTTTATTCTGAAGACCTATTGAAATATGAAATTTCCAACTTTCTTGTGAGCTACTCTTTATATCTTTCTTTTAATAAATTCATCATGTAAACATTCACCTCCCATTGATCAACAATTGGCTGTCTTGTATAAGGAAGTAAAGGCATGTAAGGTGGTGCTCCAAATTCGGAAGTAATAGTAAATGTTTCCCGGTTATTATTTCGGTGTAATTCTATCACTTCATCCCAGCGATTTAAATGTTCCTGCAGCACTTCATTCCATTCGGGGGCACGGGGGTCTGTTATTTGCGGCCCTTCAATAAAACCAACTCTTGAGTGTATATGTTCTGTTCTCGATATAGCCAGCTCAACTGCTTCTTTTTGATCCGCCAGATAAGTTTCAGCAGTATTGAACCAATGTGAAATGTCTAAAGTGATCTTTAAGTCGGGTATGTTTTGCAAATACATCTTAGTGATATGCGCCGCAAAACTAAACTTACCTCTATGTGTTTCGTGAATGATTGGAATCCCCGTTTCTAAAGCAACGTTGGATGCCAGATCTATTAGCTTTTTGTTTTCTTCGAACGAATAATAATCTTTGCCGGTTTGAGAGTTTATAAAAATCGGCTGTGCCGAAGCGAGTGACCGCAACCTGAGTTCATATTCCTTGTAATGTTCTTCTATTGAGGGATGAACAGTTTCCCAATGCTGCCCGATCAGTAAAAGATCAAATTCTTTCAAATGACGTAAAGTGTGCTGTTTTTCTTTTTTGTTCGATGGCAGGCTTGCTTCTATTCCATCATAACCTGCGTCTTTTACATTTTTCAGAAAAACATTCAATGGAGTGCGCTCTTGTCCCCAGCGAGGGCAGAAAAATAAAAGTTTCATCAATAAATATTACTTGCCTAAATTTAATTTAATTCAATTTGCTTTAAAGTTATTTATAAATCTTTAACGATCTCTTTATGCTAACGACTGCTCAAATTAATCAATATCATGTTGATGGATATTTAGTAATTAAAAATTTCTGTAATCGGCAGGAAATTGCTAAACTCTATAATGTAGCATTGCAAGATGATGCAATGCGTAAAAATGCCTTAGATCTAAATGATCAGACAGGTAAAAAAACAAAGCTCTCTTTATGGTTTACGCCAGGAAGTGATGTTTTTGGTTATCTTACCAGAAGCGAAAAAATGATTCAATCAGTATCGCCTTTATTAAATAGCGATTCACCCGTATGTCACTTTCATTCTAAACTTATGCAGAAAGAACCCAAAGTAGGGGGCGCATGGGAATGGCACCAGGATTATGGTTACTGGTACAAAAATCAGTTTTTGTATCCTGATCAGCTAATAAGTGTAATGGTCGCTTTAACTCACGCTGATCAAGAAAATGGGTGCCTGCAGGTAATAAAAGGTTCGCATAAATTAGGAAGGGTTAATCATGGTTTTGCAGGTGAACAGGTAGGCGCTGATGCGGTGATGGTTGAAAACGCATTAAAAACGATGGAATTGGTTTATTGCGAATTAGAACCAGGCGATGCGCTTATTTTTCATAGCAATCTTTTACATAGGTCCGAAGCTAATTTGTCAGATCATCCTCGTTGGTCTATCATATCTTGTTATTGTTCACAGTCTAATATTGCTTACAACGAAACTTCTACTTCGTGGAAAGTGCCGGTAGATGTAGTGCCTGACGAAGCGATATTATCGTGGGAAGCAGATTCTTTATCGAATGCAGATTTTCTAAAAAAAGAAAATGATCCTGCTTTAAAAGAAACCGGATGGGAAAAAGAAGTCGAGATAAAGTAGATGTGATCGGACAAAAGAATTAAAATTATATAGACAATAAATTTTAAAAATTAAAATTCACAAAATGAAAAAACTTCTTTGTCTCCTGGCTTTTCTTTCAACAACATTTTTGTTGATTGCACAAAAAACAACTAAAATTTTCAATGGTAAAGACTTAACAGGTTGGACTATTCACGGAACAGAAAAATGGTATGTAGAAGACGGTGAACTCATTTGTGAAAGTGGACCGGATAAACAGTATGGCTATCTTTCGACAAATAAAAACTATAAAAACTTTATTCTCGAGCTAAAGTTTAAGCAAGAAGCCAATGGAAACAGCGGTGTATTTATCAGATCGGGTATAGAAGGAGTTAAGATCAGTGGCTGGCAGGTCGAAGTAGCGCCCGTAAATTTGCACACAGGAGGTATTTATGAGTCTTACGGAAGAAATTGGTTAATACAACCTAAGCCAGAAGATGAAAAATATTTAAAAGAAGGTAGTTGGAATACAATGAAAATAAAGGCTGTTGGCGATGAAATAACAACATGGCTCAACGGACATCAAATGGTTTATCTTAAAGATGAAAAGATAGGAAAAGGCGAAGGTTTTATTGCCCTGCAAATACATAGCGGGGGAGGCATTAAAGTAAGGTGGAAGGATTTAAAAATTAAGGAGCTTTGATGGATAACAAACTATGATCAACGAATAAGATGAATGTCCGGTTAGTTGGATTAGTGTTTATTCAATTTTAAAACGTTTACATACATGCAGGTTAGAGATTTAAGTGAAATACATGAGCAGATAACCAACCTGTTTCCCTGGCCGAAGGTGCCGGAAGAATGGGATCAGTACAGGCTTACAAATGCTCAGATTGATTTCTTTAATGAAAATGGCTATTTACCCGGAATAAAATTGTTAAATGAAGTCCAACTTGAAATATTAAGAAATGAGTTGTTTCAATTGGTGGATCCTTCACTTCATGACAATTCTTTGTTCTATGAATATAACAGCAATGAGTCTACTGATCCGGAAACAATTTTGTTTCATGCTTTAGGAGAATGGCGAATTACACAAGGATTACATGACGTACTTTGGAATCCTGCCTTTGTTATGGCCGCCAGCCAGTTATTGGGGGATAAACCCGTTCGGTTCTGGCACGATCAGATTTTTTACAAGCCAGCTAAAAAGGGTGGGGTGGTAGCATGGCACCAGGATTACTCTTACTGGACAAGAACCAAGCCTGTTGCTCATATTACCTGCTGGTGTTCCCTCGATGACGCTACCGAGGAAAACGGATGTCTTCAATACATTCCTGGAAGCCACAGATGGGGATTACTACCAAAACCTCATATCGCAGGCGACCTGCACGGCATCAGAGAATTTTTAAGTGAAGAACAGCAAAAGCAATTTGATAATGCTCAACTTGCTCCTGTTAAAGCAGGCGAAGCTATTTTTCATCATTCTCTTACTTTACATGGATCGGGTGAAAATAAAAGTACAAGGCCAAGGAGAGCATTTGTGATTAATGCTTTTGCTGACGGAGTTGTATCAGACTCCGATGAACCTTTATTACAAGGTGTTCCCGCCGTGCCAAAAGGCCATAAGATGGAAGGGCAATTTTTTCCTTTATTATTTGAAGGCGTATAACAATTTTCAAAACAGTAGATTAAATAATCGAGGTATGAAGAAAGTCAGATGGGGAATAATAAGCACTGCTAAGATTGCGCGAGAAAAAGTAATTCCAGGAATGCAGGCAAGTGAGTTTTGCGAAGTAACTGCAATCGCATCAAGAAACGAAGCGCAAGCAAAACAAGTAGCCGATAAGTTAAACATTGAAAGATCATACGGTTCTTATGAAGAATTGTTAGCCGATAAAGAAGTAGACGCAGTGTATATTCCGTTGCCTAACCAATTTCACGTGCCATGGGCAATAAAAGCTTTAGAAGCAAATAAACATGTTCTGTGCGAAAAGCCAATTGCACTGACAGCGGAAGAGGCGCAACAATTATTAGAAGTAGCTGCGAAGAAACCTCATCTTAAAGTTATGGAAGCTTTTATGTACCGCTTCCATCCACAATGGCTGTATGCAAAGAAGTTGGTGAGTGAAGGAAGCATAGGCGGTTTAAAAACTATTCACTCGTTTTTTTCATATTACAACGACGATCCTAATAACATTCGAAACCAAAAGGATGCAGGCGGTGGTGGCATGATGGATATTGGCTGTTACTGTGTTTCTCTTTCCCGGTTTATATTCGGATGCGAGCCCGAAAAGGCTTTCGGAAAGGTTGAATTTGATGCACAATTTGAAGTGGATCAACTTGCATCGGGTATTCTCGATTTTTCAACTGGTACCGCTACATTTACTTGTTCTACTCAATTAACTCCTTATCAGCGTGTAAATATTCTGGGTACAACAGCCGGAATTGAAATTGAAATTCCCTTTAATGCTCCCAGTGACACTGCAACCCGGCTTTGGGTGCATTCAAAAAGCGGACGAAAAGAAGTAGTTTTTGATGTAGTTAATCAATATACAATACAGGGAGATTTATTTTCTCAATCGATACTCAACGATACAGATGTGCCTACTCCTTTGCAAGATGCTGTCGACAATATGAAGGTAATTGAGGCGATTTTTAAAAGTTCAAACAAAGGCGAATGGATACCACTGTGAAAAGAGTTTTCAGCAAGTACTTGCAGAATATAAAAAATTATTAATGCTGAAGAAATACATCATTCTCTTAGCGCTGTTTTTTTCTTCAAATGTTTTATCGGCACAAAGTAAAGCGATTGTCATTCAAAATTTATGGAATAACGATCTTAACGGTTATAACCCCAAAGAATATTATACAAAGTTATTTGCTGTATTGAAGGCAAAGCTTGCCATTAAAGATTTTGTAGCAAATCCAACAGCATTTTCAATAAACAAAAAGGATGAAACATGGGAAAAAGATGTAAAAG
>JBBPZJ010000520.1:0-4281 GCA_038199395.1 Chitinophagales bacterium | reverse complement strand
GTTGTATGTATTAGAAAGTTACGGCAGTAGTCCGGGAAGAGAAGGGTTTTGCATGGCAGTAAATGCGAATGGCGAAATGGCTGGTTCGATAGGCGGCGGAATAATGGAGCATAAGTTTGTTGAGATGGCTAAAGAGAAGCTTAAGCAGGATGAAGAGGAATGCGCCATTTACAGACAGGTTCATGATAAAAGATCTTTGAATTATCAAAGTGGAATGATTTGTTCGGGAGAACAGAGCAATCTTGTGTATAAAGTAAAAGTTGAGGATAGGAAGGCGATTGAAGGTATTATTAATTGTGTTTTCAATAACAAATCGGGAAAACTCACTTTATCAGACAGGGGAATTTCCTTTGACGAAGACCTTGCAGAGAAGCCGCTTGAGTATGTTCGGTCAGGCGAAGAAAAAGTGGATTGGATCTACGAAGAACAAATAGGCTACAACAATAACTTGTATATAATCGGCTCAGGACATTGTGCTTTGGCTCTTTCAAGAATTATGGCTGACATGGACTTTTATATTCATTTATATGACGACCGGGCGACTGTGAATACATTTTTAGAAAATCGTTTTTCTCATCAAAAAACCATTGTTAACGATTATATAGAAGTACAATCTTTAATCCCACCTGGTAACAATATTTATGTTGTCGTGATGACTGTAGGATATAGAACAGATGATGTTGTTGTAAGGTCCATGATTGATAAGGACTTTAAGTTCTTCGGATTACTAGGCAGCAACAAGAAAATTGAGAAAATGTTTTCTGATTATAGAAAAGAAGGATTTGATGAAGCGTTACTAAACAAAATTCATGCTCCTGTAGGATTAGCTATTAATAGCCAGACGCCAGAGGAGATTGCAATAAGTATTGCGGCAGAGATAATTAAAGTGAAAAACAATGCTGAATGATTAAAAGAATCCAATCGATATCTTACTAAAATATTAGTTCTAAAAAAAATTTAAGTGCTTTTCCATTATAGATTGCCTGCCTTGGTTTTCATTGCTTCTATCATTTTTACGAAACAAAGCTTATGATACCGGAAGAATACATTTTAGCGGCTGACATATTGAATGCAATGCAGGTCGACCAACTATACAAATTACTGTGGTTAATACAGGTGACCGACCCGTACAGGTAGGTTCTCATTTTCACTTTTTCGAAGTAAACAAACAAATGGATTTTGACCGTGAAAAAGTGTCCAGAAGACCAACTTCATCATGTGCCTTCCAGACACGACGAAGCCTTATTTGTTGCCGACTGTGCCTCTCTTTCGCAAGGTGTAATTTATATTATTCTTGAAGTTTCTTTAAAATACCCTCTGTTTGTTTGGGGAATTTTTCAACTATCCATTTTAAAACATCTAACTGGTCAGAGGTGGGAGCTCTCCTTATTTGTGCAAGTAATTTTATTGCTTGTGGTCTGTTAAGTGTCAGGTTAGATGCTCCTTCATTACAAACGGAGCATATTGCTCTTAAATTTCCGGGCTCATCGCTTCCCCCCATCGTTTTGTCAATTATATGACCAATATGCAGTCTTGTTTTTCTGCCCTCATCATAAGGATGTGGTTCTCCTGCTGCGGTACCACACATTTGGCAAGTAAAGCCGTTTCTATCAAGCACGAAGGCTCTTACTTCTTTGGAAATTCCCCGTTCAAACGCAGGCAATGGTTTCAGATTAACTAAAAGATATTCACCCGGTTTTAATTCACTTCTATCATTATGAGTTACGATGTTCATTCCTTCTTCATTTCTTAACTCACGTACACGACGTCCCCATTCACTAGTTCCAGCAACTTCTCTTAATGTGTCAGAGTTTAAAACTTTACCAACGTTAATAATGAAGAATTCACGCAATTTCGCTCTCGAGCCTTTTCCTTTTGGGGCCTTTTGGGTCATATAATTTCAAAGCTTGTTTTATCGAAAGTCCAATTGCTTCTGCAACAGGAGGAGGGAATGCATTTCCAACTTGTCTATATGCGGGTGTTTTTTTACCAGCGAATTGCCACTCTTTAGGAAATCCCTGAACTAAAGCTGTCATTGTCAAAGTTAACCGAGGCATTGCTTTTGAACCATTGATTGGAGGACTGTCAGCAAGTCCTTTTCCATCAACACCGAGTAATGCCCAAGATTGTTTCGCTCTGGTTGGGCCGAGGTCTGCACCTCCATGCTTTTTAGAACCACCCACAAGGGTCGGTGCTATGGCATTTGCGATATGTTTCCATGCTTCTGCATTTTCCCAACCTAGTGAACTCATTTCTTCAAATAAAAGTTCACCAATAGTTACAGGAGGTACCTCGTTTTTGTGTGGCCATTGGAAGTATTCAAAATATTCTTTTTTCAATGCAACCAAAATCGCTCTGGGTCTTAATTGCGAAACACCATAATCTGATGAATTGACAAGTCTCCAATCACATTTATAGCCCATTTTATATAGTTCGTCAAGAATATGGCGACGATATTCTTTAAATTTTATGTCCAGAAGACCACGAACATTTTCTAACATTACAGCTTTGGGGTTACATTCACTCACGAGACGAAGTGCTTCTGGAAACAAATCCCGGTCATCAAGATTTCCAAGTTGTTTACCTGCAATGGAAAATGGTGGACATGGCACTCCTCCAGCAAGTAAGTCAACTCCTACATATTTTTTTGCTGAAAAATCTTTTACATCGTTATTTATTACATTCCATGAAGGCCGGTTCAACTTAAGTGTTTCACATGCGATGGATTCAATCTCCACTAAAGCAAGGTGCTCAAAACCAGCTTTTTCTAGTCCAATAGCTTGGCCGCCAGCACCTGCACATATTTCAATTGAAGTATAAGTCACTTTAATTTATTTGTTTGCCAACGAATTTAGTATTTTTTTAGTCAAACTTGAACAATTAGGGTGTTTCAAATGGCAATGCCGTCAACTTTGAAGCATTTGTGAAGGCATGGAAATTTATAACTTTCAGCCCAATACAAATGCTAAATTAGAGAACTGAAGTTCAATATAACAGCAATTGCCTAATGTTTGATGTCGTGCTTGAACAATGGATGATAATATTTATTGATGCTCTAGTGTTGGTGGTCAAGCTCAGCCATTACAAATACTTTTGTTATGCGTTCGTGCTTATTCTAGCCGATTAATTCCCCATTTGTTATTTCTTGTACTGCGGAGGTCTCCTTTCATAGCCTGTGTAGGCGAGGCTAAGGGACCCGGCATTTTAGCACTAATTCGGATGGTAACTCTGTAAGCTCAACTCTCAAAGATGCAGTTAATAATAAGGTGAAGGTAATATAGGAAAGGGATGCTTCACCATTTCGAGATTATGGCGATTGACACAACAAAATACAGCCCAATTTATGCTGACTTTCTAGTAGTGCAGCATGCCAGGGTCCCTGCTAACACATAGGGCTTATAGAGGAGACCCCAGCACGACATGAAACGGATCCATTAAAACGAAGAGAACTTAACCCCTTCTTATCCGCAGTTTATTTTTACTGACAACACAAAATGCATTTAATAATTCTTCCCGATGTTTAGCAAAAGCCGTAAGCACAAGTTCAATTTTCTTTTCAATAGCCACACCTGCAAGCCTAAGTAGCATTGCACCATGGTGCAAGTTTTTCTTATAAACCAGTTCATCTCCGAAATCCTTATCTTCTGTTAGAATGTAAGCTTCCTCTGCAAATGCCATTTGTATAATATCCATATCGTCTATACCCGGTCGTGTTTGTTGAATAGATATAATTTTATAACCTGCTTCTTGTAATGCCACTGCTATTCTGGCATCGGTACTTTCATCAACGATAATGGGAAGAAATTATTCCACATCCAAAAGTGTTTCGTTTCTTACCAAAGCTGCGCCATACGAGATGCAAGAAAGGATGGCTTCCCTGCTTAAAAATGGATAAGCATGCAAAATATCCTCCATTGTTTCGCCTGCACCAATTTTTTCAAGGATAAGATCAACGCCAATTCTTGTGCCCTTTATTACAGCTTTGCCGCTCAACACTCCCGGCTTTTGCTCTATGTAATCTGTGAACATAAAATACACTTTTAAGTAAATACTTCGATGAATTTTAACTATTCACTGAAGCTTGAATTTCTACAACTAAATTACTTAAATTATTTAACTAATTTATTCAATTAGTTAAGTTAGATGTAGTGCTGGGTAAGTCCAGTTAATGAAGAAAGGTTTTTGTACTGCTGGGGGTCTCCTTTCATAGCTTGTGTGGACGAGGCTAAGGGACCCCAGCATTCTAGCACTGATTCGGATGGTAACTCTGTAAGCTCAACT
>JBBPZJ010000519.1:0-8737 GCA_038199395.1 Chitinophagales bacterium | reverse complement strand
GTAACCTCCCCAACTAACTGCCATCAATATATGTTTCAGCGAATTGCAAAAGCTTTCTACTTGTTGCGCTGTAGCGGCTTTTATGATAAAAGTCAGCAAGCCTCCCGCACCTTTCATCTGTTTTTTTGCAAGCTCAATTTGCCTAAAATTTTCGTCAAAAGGATAAATAATTTCTTCTACATTTTTACTTGATCGCAGATAATCCAGCACCTTTAATGTTGTTGCCGAAATTCTGTCTAATCTGGCTGTCAATGTGCGAAGTCCTCTCAACAAAAGCCATGCGTTGAAGGGTTGAATCCCACTTCCGATATTCATATATTCACTATTAAAAATCCTCGTTATTCTATTACGGCTGCCACATAAAATTCCGGCAATTGTATCGCTATGTCCGCCTATGTACTTGGTAGCAGATTGCAAAACCAGATCAATTCCCAAACTTACGGGCTTTTGATACAGCGGCGTGCAATAACTGTTATCGCAAATAGTAACTATACTATTTTTCCTGGCTAGTAGTGCAACAGCTTCCAAATCCTGAAGCGCATAATCCCAGCTATTAGGACTTTCGAGGTAAATAACAGAGGTTTTTTTTGTAATGGCTCTTTCAAAGTTTTTGATATCCGTGCCGTCAATATAAGTAGTGGTAATATTGAAGCGGGTAAGAATTACATCAAAAGTTTTTTGTGCCCATGAGTAAGGTTGTCTAACTGAAACAATGTGATCGCCAGATTTTACATTAGCTAAAACAGCGGCAAAAATAGCAGCAGCGCCACTATTAAAAACAAGGCAGTCTTCAGCTTCATCAAGTGCTGCAAGTTTTTTTCGAAGCAGGTCAACCGTTGGATTTAAACCCCTGCTATATAAGTAGGTTGAATACTCATCATTAAATGCGTTACGCATCTCATCCACCGTTTTAAAAACAAAATTGCTCGTTTGCATGATTGGGGGAGCAACGGCATTAAAATAAAGCTCTCTTTCCTCGGCAAACTCATTTAAAATGTAAGATGTATCCAAATGAAAATTTTTTGAAAGGTATATAAATAAACGGTCGTACAGCGAGGATAAGAAGGTGAGCAATTATTCGTTTACGAAATAAAAAGGGTTGCCGGAAGATTTGCCGACGAACGAAATGCGACGCAAGGATGACACAGTAAAGAACAAATGCCTGTAAACAAAAAACATACTAAACTGCAACCAGTTTTACTGAAGGTTATTTAGTGGCTTTTTAGTTCCTTTTGTAATAAAATACAAAATAATAAAACCGGCCAAAACAGCTAAAGCTGTCAATGCTGTTGTGGGACGATCAATAAAAATACTAATAGCGACAAAAATATAAGCTGCTATAAAAATTAACGGAAGGAGAGGGTAGAGGCCAATAGTATAAATTTTTGTTTCGTCAAGATTTGCTGTTCGCTTTCGTAAAATGAAAATAGTTGCGGCGGATGTTGCCATACCAATGCAATCAAGAAAAATAGTGAAACTTAAAATCTCGTCAAATTCTTTTGCCCAGAAAACAATTAAAATACAAACTCCGGCAAACACAGTAAGAGAAGTAGTCAACACGTTTGTTCGTTCATTTTTTGCACCAAACATTTTTGGCAAAACATTGTCTTCGCTCATAGCATACATCACTCTTGGGTTGCTCATTAAAAGCACATTTACATAAGCCAGTACCGAAAGAAATAACAGGACAGATAATATTTTTGCTGCCGCATCTCCAAAAACATGCGACGCCATAATTGCGGCGATATTTTTTGCACCTTTCAAATTGCCAAAACCGATTACGCTTAAATAAGCATAATTGATTGCCAGGTAAAGGGCAATGATCACGAAAATGCCAATAAAGATTCCCCTCGGTATGTTTTTTCGGGGATTTTCAACATCTGCACCAAAATTGATTGATTGCTGGTAGCCACCATAAGTGAAAGAAACAGCTACCAAACCAATACCAAAGGCTTTAATATATTCAGCAAAAACGGGACTTACAATTTGTAGATTTTGAGGAATAGCACCAGTGGCTGGTTCAACAAAAAACAGCGGCGCCATTAGTAAGAGTATCATTGATATTTTAATGACGGTGAGCACATTTTGAGCCTTTGCACTCATTTTTAAACCAAGCAGATTTACTCCGTAAAATACAACAATTGAAAATATGGCGATACCAATTTGTATAAATTGAACCTCAGATGTTTTAGGTGCTATTACTTGTGTGATGTATTCCGCACCTATCAAAGCAACACCGGCCAGAGATGCCGCATTTGATACCAGTATAATACAATTAATAGCAAAGGCTATTGACGGATGATAGCAATAAGAAAAGATTTTATAGTAAGCCCCTGTCACCGGAAACCGGGAACCAATTTCGGCGTAAGTTAATGCTCCACATAAGGCAACTAATCCACCTGCGATCCACACGACAAAGAAAACAAAGGGTGTAGGAACTGCGGCAGCTACATTGGCGGGAGTTCTGAAAATACCCATACCAATCACAAGACTTACCATAATCATGGTAAAGTCAAAAATGTTCAACTTCGTTTTTGCTTGCATGAAGAGTACTAAGAGGGCAAGATAACTTATCGCAATTAAACTTTCGCTCTATAAGATCTTTATAAAACAACAACACTTTTGAGTACCCTAACAGGAAAGAGAAATACTTAAATTTAAATGTAAATAATGAGGAAAATAATAAAAAGGCTATTTGTTGGCAGTATAGATTGTGGTACCTGGTGTAGATAGGTGGCTTTCTATTTTCTTTACTGTAAAAACCAAAATGCTAACTGTTATTATGCAGGCGATAAAGCCTACTATAAAACTCTTAAGCAAGATTGAACTCTCTGTTGTGCTAAATTGATTCTCATTGGAAATAGGTTGTCTTACTGTCATTTTTATTTGTTTTAGCAAAAAACGTTTCGAAAGGCCATTTTTTATACTTATTTCGGTTAAACAAATAACCCGATTAGACTTGATTGTTGAAATAATCTCAGAAAAAGCTGATGACAAATAATAAAAACGACCTAAACACTGTGCACGCCTTGCTATTTTAAATAGGGATCATAAAACATCTACTTTTGCAAAATCTGGTCAGATGTTTCTAATTGTATTAGTCTTAATACAGGTTTTATAAGTTGCTTTGCACCTAAGACGGGGTGTCATTTAAACCTTTTTTAAATTACTATGAAGTATTCAAATTATGTGGGTGTAATAGGAGCTTTAGGATTGATTATCTGTTGCTTTCTGCCGTGGGTGTATATTGAGTCGATTAATACTACTATTACCGGCCTGAGCGCTGAACATACCAACTTCGGAAAGCCTGGTATTCTTCATATTTTCTTTTCAATTCTATCCACCATTTTTTTTCTTGTTCCTGCAACATGGGCAAAGAGAGCCAATCTTTTTCTTGGTGCTTTCAATTTTGCCTGGGCTATCAGAAACTTTTTATTGGTGACTCACTGCGAGCTTGGAGAATGTCCAAATAAATATATAGGTATTTATCTGGTTCTTTTTTTTTCAATATTACTTCTCGTTATGACAATGCTTCCAAAAGTAAAAATTGAAGCCCCGGTAACAGCGATTTTTTTATAGGTTGCTTCTCGGAACGTGAAAAGAGTGTTTTTAGAGCGTAATAACTCTTCCAATTATCCTTGAATCAATCGTGCTATAAGAAATGCTGCGCTTGCTGCTAATGCACCAATACACATCACTTTCAATCCTCCTTTTACAGGTGATATGCCGGTCATTTTAGATTTATAAAATCCAAAAGCAAACAGGCAGATAAGGGTAATAATGGCTGATATTTTTAAACCGTTTGAGGTATTTGAAGTAAAAAAATAAGGAGATAAAGGAACAAGCCCGCCAACAATGTAAGACAAAGCAATATTAAAAGCGCTTTTAGCAGCTCTCTTTTCATTAGGCTTCTCAAGACCCAATTCATGTTTCATCATAAAATTTACCCAAACATCTTTGTCTTTTGTAAGTTCGTTAACCGCCTGCTGCTGTACTGCACGGCTAAGACCAATGCCCTCAAAAAATTCTCTTACTTCCATCCTTTCTTTTTCAGGCAATTCTTCTACTTCCTCATATTCACGTTTCAGTTCTGCATTGTAATGATCTACTTCTGTCTGACCTGCCAGATAGCCTCCCAAACCCATAGCAATTGAACCAGCAGCAACTTCGGCAAGACCTGCTATTATAATAAGGCTGTTATTATCTATAGCGCCGGATAAACCTGCGGCAAGAGCAAAAGGAACGGTCAGTCCATCGCTCATTCCAATAACAATATCTCTTAACAGATCAGAATTTGTTGAATGTTGTTCGTGAGAATGATGATCGTGCATAATGGTTTGTGTAGATGAACCTCATGAAAAATCGAAGCTATTGTTTTGTTTGCTTAACTTGAAAATTAAGTTGATGCACAATAATTTTCGAACTAAATCAACCTAGTACTTGTAATGACTCTTTTATTATTTCAACGCATTCAAGTATTTGCTCTTTTTGAATAACCAGTGGCGGAGCAAACCTGATTTTGTCTCCATGTGTAGGCTTTGCCAACAAGCCATTTTTCATCATTTCAATACAGAGATTCCAGGCAGCGTTGGGGTCAGAATGGTTTATTACTATTGCATTTAAAAGACCTTTACCACGAACGAGTTGTATAATTGGGGAGTTAATGCTCTCCAACTCTTTTCTTAGGAGTTTTCCAAGGCTATTTGCATTTTCTGCCAAATTTTCATCCTTCAATACCTGTAAAGCTTCCATGGCAACTTTGCACGCAAGAGGATTGCCTCCGTATGTAGAACCGTGTTCTCCCGGTTTTAGATTTAGCATGATTTCGTTATCTGCAAGTACTGCCGATATGGGTAATACACCACCGCTAAGAGCTTTTCCGAGTATCAATATGTCTGGTCTTACGTTTTCATGATCACATGCCAGCATTTTTCCTGTGCGACATAATCCTGTCTGAATTTCATCTGCTATAAATAAAACGTTATACCGGTTGCATAGATCCCGCACGCCTCTTAGAAAGCCTTCATCGGGCAACACAACACCGGCCTCTCCTTGTATTGGCTCTACCATAAAGGCTGCTACATTTTCATCCTGAAATTCTTTTTCGAGTGCTGTCAGATCATTGTACGGCACCAGTTCAAAACCGGGCAAATAGGGGCCAAAGTCTTTGTAACTGACAGGATCGGTGGATGAGGAAATTGCAGCAAGTGTCCTTCCCCAAAAGTTATGTTCAGCGAAAATGATTTTAGCTTTATTGGAGGGGATTCCTTTGTTTATATAACCCCATTTTCTCGCCAGCTTTATCGCAGTTTCACCACCTTCTACGCCGGTATTCATGGGTAATACCTTGTCATAACCAAAATATTCGGTTATGTATTTACAATATTCTCCCAGTAGATCATTGTGAAAAGCACGGCTAGTAAGTGTAAGTCTTTGTGCCTGTTCTATTAATACAGAAACAATTCTGGGATGGCAATGTCCCTGGTTAACAGCAGAATAACCACTGAGAAAATCGTAATAACGCTTGCCCTCTACATCCCATAAAAAGATACCTTGTCCTTTAGTTAGAACTACCGGCAAAGGGTGGTAATTATGCGCTCCATACTTTTCTTCCAGGTGTAAAAATCTTGCAGATGCGGCTGTGGAGGTGTCGAATATCATACTTTAATTTATTTTGAGAACCCTTTTTTTTGAAAAAGGTGACGCCGGGGTGAGTAAAGAAACCGGAACCAGGTGCTTAAAAAGACATAAACGGTTCTTTATCAATCCAATTTAAAGTTATGTTCTAATTTCAACTGCCACAAAACAATAAATTCGGCAACTGAAAAAATTTCTAACAAAAATTTAAAGCAGTGTTTGATGAATGGATAAGTTAATTATTGAAAAATAGGAAACTACTTTTTAGAAAACGCTTTATTTCTTTTGTTTTTTTAATGATTTTCACGACATTTGCACTCCGAAAAAAAATCAATCATGGCGAGAGTATGTCAGGTAACCGGTAAAAAGCCTATAGTTGGAAATACTGTTTCTCACTCAAACATTAAAACCAAACGTCGTTTTTTACCTAATTTACAAACAAAACGTTTCTATTTTGTCGAAGAAGACCGTTGGATAACTTTGAAGGTTTCTACAGAGGCTATAAGAACTATTAATAAAAATGGTTTGTCTGCTGTAATAAAGGAAATGAAATCTAACGGAGTTAAAATATAACAACCATAAATTTTTAGATAATGGCAAAGAAAGGTAATAGGGTACAAGTGATTATGGAATGTACTGAACATAAAAACAGTGGGTTGCCAGGTACAAGTCGCTACATCACTGAAAAAAATAAAAAGAACAGCCCTGAACGCTTGGAGTTGAAAAAATTCAACCCAATCATGAAAAAAGTAACTGTACACAAAGAAATTAAATAATTGAGCGTTTACTGTTCCGTTTTGAGTTTGTGAACTCTGAACGTTAAACTGTAGATACAAAACTTATAACATGGCAAAAGCAGCTAAAACAGCGATCAAGACAAAAGACCAAAAAGCAGCAGCAGAAGCTAAAAACTGGAGCAAGGTTATTAAGGCTGTACGCAGTCCCAAGACCGGTGCATACACTTTTAAAGAAGCGATTGTGCACAAGGACAAAGTGAAGGATTTTTTATCCAGCAAATAATTGTTGCTCGACATGGTTTTTCAAATAACTAAAGCTGTCCCTTAGCAGGACGGCTTTTTGTATTTTACTCTTTCTTTGTGTTCGGTTGTTTCACTTATTATTTTTTGCCTCCGGCTGTTCATCTTTATTCAATCGTCGGTGCTTCGTACGCTTCAACTTGTAGTAATATTGTTAAACAAATAAAAGCTTCTAAAGCACTTAAACTAACTTCAGTATGGGTTTCTTTAATAAATTATTCGGAAAAAAAGAAAAGGAAAGTCTCGATCAGGGCTTGCAGAAAACCAAAGAAAATTTTCTTACGAAAATAACAAAAGCAATTGCCGGTAAAAGTACTGTGGATGAAGAAGTACTTGATCAGTTGGAAGAAGCATTAATAGGAGCTGATGTAGGATTAGATACTACTATCGAAATAATCAACCGCATAGAAAAAAGGGTTGCAACAGACAAATATGTAAATACAAGTGAATTAAATTCTATTCTACAGGATGAGATAAGGCAAATGCTTGTAGTGTCGCCTGAAAACAGTTATAAAGATTTTTCTACTCCTTCCGGCAAAAAACCGTATGTTATTTTAGTCGTCGGAGTTAATGGCGTTGGAAAAACTACTACAATCGGAAAACTTGCTTACAATTTTACTAAAGCCGGCAAAAATGTTTTACTGGGGGCTGCTGACACTTTTAGAGCGGCAGCGGTTGACCAACTTACCATTTGGAGTGAAAGAACCGGAGTGCCTATTATAAAGCAGCCAATGGGAAGTGATCCCGGTGCAGTAGCATTTGATACGGTGCAAAGTGGAGTGGCAAGGGGAAGCGATGTTATTATAATAGATACAGCGGGACGTTTGCACAATAAAGTGCACCTGATGGAAGAACTAAGTAAAATCAAACGTGTAATTCAAAAAGTAATCCCAGATGCACCACACGAAATATTATTAGTGCTGGACGGCTCTACAGGTCAAAATGCGCTGGAGCAGGCGAAACAATTTATTTCTGCTACAGATGTAACCGCATTAGCGATAACAAAATTAGACGGAACAGCAAAGGGTGGGGTGGTCCTGGCCATAGCAAATCAGTTTAAAATTCCGGTTAAGTTTATAGGTGTAGGTGAAAAAATGGAAGATCTGTTAATTTTTGATAAACACGAATTTGTCGACAGTCTATTTAAGTTAGAAGAGGAATAGCGGTGTAGTTCTAATCGAAACAACAGAAAAGCTTCTTTCGCAAGTTCATCGAGACTAGAAATTATTAGGGGAGGAACATCTTTTCCAATATTCTATAATAGTGTAGAAGAGAAGTCTCTCCAACAGCTTTCGTGCTCCTACTTTTAAAGGAATAAACTGACACTGACATCTTAAATTGCAAAAGGTTTACAGCCGCTTCAATCGGTTGAGCAGTATAACAATTATCGGTATCCTGAAATCTGTTTTGCTGTCAGCTATTAGTAACTCAACCAGGACTTATTCTAAAAAAACTTATTAATGAACTTTAAGCGTACATTCCCTAATTCTTCAACTGTTCGCCTAGTTCAGCTTTCAACCGTTTTATTGTTTCTCTTATTTCTTTCAAAACCTGAAAGGTGGCATCAGCTTTAAAAGCCATCTGATATTTTTGTTCGAGGGAAATGATCTGTTGTTTTATAGGAGAAGACGCAGATTCGTTTAGTTGGGGGGACATAACTGAATTTTTTAAGGTTAATTGGATGCAAGTTGTAAGATAGTGATTTAATATAAAATAAGCAAGTAGAGGGCACGACAGTTGAAAATGATATATTCTTGCAGTATTACTTTGGGGTTACTGAACCAGTATCCATAAAAGAAGGATGGAAACTAAAAACTTCTTTTCAAGCCAAAGTTTAGTCGGCCTCTAGTTATAGCATGAGAAAAAAGTGATTAGCTGTAAGGTAGTTTAAGTGAGTACAAGCTAGTTAAACGACGACATTTTATACTTATTTTCTTTATTGGGGAAGTTTGTTAAGTTAATTTCGAGCTGGAGGAATTGTGATAATAGGGTGAATAAAACAAAAAATTATGAAAGCAATCATATTAAAAGCAGCAGGCGGGTCAGAAAATCTTGTAGTGACG
>JBBPZJ010000518.1:0-6367 GCA_038199395.1 Chitinophagales bacterium | reverse complement strand
GGGCAGTTTTTTTATTAATTGAACTTCTTTAGTTCTGTAAAACGACTTGTACCCGCCAAATAATTCATCTGCACCGATGCCACTTAGAACAGCTTTAAGGCCAAATTTGTGCGCATATTTACAGATAAAATAAGAGTTGATACCATCGATGCTCGGTTGATCAAAAGCATTTAAAATATCAGGAAGTGACTCAGCAAACTCTTTTTCTGTAACCAGGCATGAACTGTGTTTTGCCCCGGTTTTGTTTATTATAACATTTTGGTATTTGGCTTCTGAAAATTTTTCATCTTCAAAAATGATGGATATAGTATGAAGATTGTCTTGTAATGTTTTATGGGCGATGAGCGTAAGTAAACTTGAGTCTATGCCACCGCTTAGAAAGAGGCCAATGGGAGCATCAGAAATTAGATGTCTTTGTACCGCAGCGATCAGCTTTTCTCTAACAGTACTTACTGCTTCCGGAAGGGTGGTAATGATATTCTGAAAGCTAAAACTGGAAAATGCTTCTTCCTGTATGCTTAGGTTAGGCAGATCTATTGTTGCAACCGTTCCCTTTTTAAAAGCAAGCACATTTTTAAGCGTAGTAAAAGGTTCAGGGATGTAACCAAACGTGAGGAAATGAATCTTCCATTGATCGTTTTCATCCCAGGTACTGTGAAGAGTAGTAAACGCTCTTACCTCTGAGGCAAAATATAATTTACCGTTGCTAATACTATAATACAGCGGCTTTATTCCTGCATGGTCTCTTGCCATGATCAGTTGAGCTGTGCGCTTGTCGAAAATGACCAGGGCAAACATGCCCTTGAACTTTTGAAAACATTTGGTGCCCCATTGAATGTATGCTTTCAAAATAACCTCGGTATCGCAGGCTGTTTTAAAAATATGGCCCAGTTTTGCCAGTTCGGCTTTAAGTTCTAAGAAATTATAGATCTCCCCATTGAATACAATCTGTAGCTGGTCATTTAGGTCTGACATTGGTTGATGCCCTGCTTCCGAGAGATCGAGAAATGATAATCTTCGGTGACCTAAGGCGAGCGGTAATTGGTCATCTACATAAATGCCTTCGCCATCAGGACCACCATGTTTCATACTATCACGCATAACAGTGATATTATGAGCGAGATTGGAGGATGTAGGGTCGAATATGCCGGCTATTCTACACAAGGAGGGAAATTCTATTTATTGATGATTGAATTGAGATCTTTTTTAACCGCAGAGTTCGCTGAGGTTTTCGCAGAGAGCCGCAGAGAGTTGTATATTTCTATTCTTTATCTCTGTGTTTCTCTGCGGTTACATTTCGGGTCTTTTAACCGCAGAGTTCGCTGAGGTTTTCGCAGAGAGCCGCAGAGTTGTAAATTTCTATTCTTTATCTCTGTGTTTCTCTGCGGGTATTTTTCTCTGTGCCCTCTGCGGTTACATTTCCAGATCTTTTAAACGCAGAGTTCGGGGAGGTGTTCGCTGAGAGCCGCAGAGTTGTATATCTCTACTCTTTATCTCTGTGTTTCTCTGCGGGTATTTTTCTCTGTGCCCTCTGCGGTTAGATTTCCAGATCTTTTAAACGCAGAGTTCGGGGAGAGCCGCAGAGTTAATAATTATTTACAACCCTTTTTAGGCCATTAGTTAACTTCACCACATTAAAATTGATAAGTAATCCTACTTTACAAGCTGAAAGCCTTAAATAAGTCAGTATCTGAGCAAGATGAATATCACTTAATGCCTCAATAGATTTAATTTCTATAATTACTTTCTCGTTTGCCATGAAATCTAATCTATAACCGCAGTCCAGTTTCACTTCTTCGTACACTAGTGGCAACGCTTTTTGTCTTTCAATTTGCATAGTTGTTTTTTGTAACTCATAGTCCATACACTCTTCATATGCCGATTCTAATAGTCCTGGCCCTAATGCTTTGTGCACCTTAATAGCACATCCAATTATTGATTCTGTAATTTCATTTTCTGTCATCATTGCATTGCTTGTGTCGGTGTTTCTCTACGTGGAGTTTTCTTTGCGCCCTCTGCGGTTACATTTCCAGATCTTTGAAACGCAGAGTTCGGGGAGGTGTTCGCAGAGATCCGCAGAGTCGATAAATTATTTGCAACCCTTTCGACTTCATTGCTTTGTTTAACTCTGTGTACCTCTGCGTGTACTTTTCTTTGCGCCCTCTGCGGTTAAACTTTTACCTGTTGTGCAGGCTTAATAACCATTAAGAGTCTTTTAACCGCAGAGTTCGGAGAGGTTGTCGCTGAGAGCCGCAGAGTTGTGTATATTTCTATTCTTTATCTCTGTGTTTCTCTGCGTTGACTTTTCTCCGGGTTCTCTACGGTTAGATTTTGTGCTAATTACAGGCTGATGAAAACTTTGCCCATAACTGAGTTACAAGTACAAGTGAGTGACACAACGATGCCGGGAAAAGAACTTTTGTTGATATCCAAAATACCTAAAAAAGGTTTGTAAACTTTTGCCACCACGTTTTCTTCTTATCTGTTTCGGAATAGCCGTAGTCATAAGACAAATTCTGGCCGTATCCGTAACCGTAGCCATAGCCGTAAGCATATCCGTAATAGCTATTGAGCCCGCTCATTTTAACGTCATTGACCAACAGGTTTACATGAGGAAAAGCTTTTCCTACATAAATGTCGTTGATGTTTTCCAATTGTTTTCTGGGTGTATATCGCTGGCGAACAACAAAAACAGTTGTATCAGCAAGCCTGCTTAACACTTTAGCATCGCTCACCAATGCAATAGGAGCAGAATCAATGATGATAATATCAAAGTTTGCTCTTAGATAAGTAAACAATTCATCAATTTTTTCATCCATTAGCAACTCAGACGGGTTAGGCGGCACCGGTCCGGCAGGAACAATATATAAATTTGGCGTAGCTTTTATTTGAACCGGAAGGTCGCTTTTCTGCACGTCTCCTACTATGTAATTACTAATTCCCTTTTTATCGAGCAGGCCCAACGCCCTGGAAATTTTTGGTTTGCGCAAATCCAGTTCCAGTATCACTGTTTTCTTATTTGCCACGGCCCAAACGGCCCCCAGGTTCATGGAGGTAAAAGTTTTGCCTTCCCCCGGCATGGAAGAAGTAACCAAAATAACGGGACTCTTTTTATCGATGATAAAATATTGGAGGTTGGTACGAGTCATCCTGAACTGTTCGGCAATCATGCTGCGGTCTTTCGTTCCAATAACCAGTTCGCGGTCTGCCATTTTATGATGTGCGATTTCACCAATGATGGGCATTGATGTGGCTTTTATAATATCAATTCTGCCGGTAATCTTGTCATTAAGCTGTTCTCTCAAATAAACAAAACCGAGTGGTATTAGCAGGCCAATAATGAGGGCAGTTCTTGTAGTGCCACTTCTGTCAGGGCTAATGGGAGCGCCTGAACAAGAAGCCGGATCGATTGCTGCTGCATTTGCTGTACTAGAAGCCAGCGTAATTGCAGACTCTTCCCTTTTCTGCAATAGAAAAAGATATAATTTTTCTTTTATGCCCTGCTGCCTTGCAATTTCAAGCAATTCCCGTTCTTTTGAAGGAACAGAACGAACCTGAGAACGAAGGGTATTGTGTTCATTCAACAAATTTCTTCTTAATGCCTCTACAGGACGTTTAATATTTGATAAACTCTCCAAAATTTTGATCCGGGCATTTTCTAACTGTGTTTCTAACAACTGCACAGCAGGATTGGCCGCAGGCATTGATTTCAATTTCTCTTCCCGCTCTGCCTGGTATAAATTGTAACTCACTATTAATGCCCCTAAAGTAGGATCTGCAATGCCCAGTGAAGATGGCACCAGGCTATATCTTTTAGCAGGATCTCTTACATAATCACCTACCATATCCATCAATCGCAATTGCACTTCCTGTTCGCCCAGTTTTTCCTCTGTACTTTTTAATTCTCCATACTGTGTCTCTCCCTGACTTTTTATATCTATGATCTCATTTTTTTGCCTGAAACTCTGCAGCCCCTGTTCCACCTTACCCAATTCGGAAGTCAAAAGCTCTAACCTGTTATCAATAAAACGAACCGTATTATCTATTACTTTGTTTTTATTCTCAATGGTAGAGGTATTGTAAGCTTTTACCAGTCCATTCAATATATCTATTCCTTTTTGTGGAATTTCGGTAGTCAGCTCTATTCTTAAAATATTTGCCTGCGGGTTTGATTGCTTTATGCTAATTCCTCCCGCAATGCCACTTGCCGTTGAAAAAGACGGCTGGAATTGTACAATGTATTTGTATTCGGGATTTATACCGTCTCCGTAAATTAAGTTGATCTTAAAATCGCCATGACCTGCATGAATTACCTGTCCCGGAGAAAACAACTGGTTATTTAAACCTTGCACCACAAAATGGTTTCTGTCTTTAAACTGGAGCATGACAGAAAACCCGGAATTAGTATCCTTTTGTGAAAGGCTTTCGTAGGTAAATATCCGGGTGTTATAGGTCTCAGTCCGCTTGAAATTTCCTTCAACCCAATAAGAAGTATTTAAGTTTAAATCACGCACAACCCGCTCCATTAAAGTAGCTGATTTTAATATTTCAATTTCGTTAATAAGGTTTGTCTTTGGTTTGATGAAAACAATTTCGTCTAAAGCATCTGTATTACTGCTCCCCCTGGATCCTTTATCATCCTTAACAAGTAACGAGATGCCAGAACTATAGTAGGGAATTTGATACCGTAAATAGATATGAGCAATAGCTAATGCGATACCTGCAGAAACAATGAATAACGGTAAAAAAACGATGTATTTAAAGACGAGCTCTTTAACACTGGGCTTGAATTTATTGTCGTCTTGTTTTAACAGTGAAATAGGATTGCTCTCTGACACAGCCCGTTATTTTTTTAGGATATTAATGACCAGCACGACTACTGTTGTAAAAACAGAAAGCACAGAGGTTGCGATAGTAAAATTCCGGAGGAAAGACTGATCGGTGGCAGCGGCTATTTTTTCTTTGGTCGGCTCTACATATACCACATCATTCTGCTGTAACACAAAGTAAGGCGAACTAAAAGCGTTTTTTGAAAGCACACTAATTTTTCCAAATTCCCTGATGCCGTTTTTTTCCCGGATCACAGTAATATTATCACGACGGGCAGTAAAAGGTAAATCTCCGGCCAAGCCAATGGCGTCTATTAAAGTAACCTTGCCTTCGGGTATGGTGAATGTTCCCTGGTGGCCTACTTCACCTAAAACAGTTATTTTAAAATTCAGAAATTCTATCGTTACGATCGGGTCATTGACATATTTGACCAACGTTTTAGAAAGTACATCTACCAACTGCTTTCTCTTCATACCGGCTACTTGTATTTTCCCCAATTGAGGAAACTGTATTGTTCCATCTGCTTCTACTAAATAACCGCCTCCACCGGTAGTTGCTCCTCCGCCTGATGTACCTGTCGCTGATGATCCTAAATTATAAGGAGCGGCAGAAAGCTGATTCGAAGCGTTTACTACGATGCTTAACCTATCCCCTGGCTGTATAATGGGCTCAGTGCTTTGAACAATTTTTGCGAGCGTGGTGTCTCCCTGCTGATTGAAATACACCAGGTCGCTTAATTTTTTTTCAGTATTACAGGAAGGAAAAAATTGAGAACACACAATAGTAACTACGATAAAAAAGAATATTCTACAATTCATTTTGTTTGGATGGCAATAGACAGCTTCGCCCTCTCAGTCACATCGACTAATTATTTTTACGATTAAATACTAAATTATTATACCTGTAGCTCTCGTAAAACAAGAACCAAATATCCATAATACCTTATAAACGATGAACCATTGTTATTATTGTCTCAGAATGAGAATTTTCCCAAAAAGGGAATAAAGTGCATTTTAGTTAACAAAATTGGTTGAAACAAAAAAAACTGGCCGTTTGATACTTCTTTTAACGAAGATGAAAAGAGGAATTTTTTAAAATTGATTTGAATATAGATTTTTATCGGCTGCGATAATGAACATCGTTTGTTCTAACTGCTCAAAAATTGACAAGATGTTCTGCTTACAGTTATTTTTCTTTCTTTGTCTTGAAACAAATAAAGAAACAAAGAAAATTCAAGCAGGGAGTGATAACAGCCCATTCCCTGCATTATTCCCTGATGTAGCTTTTGTACTACTGTGGCTTCAACTGCGGTTTTTCATGCGTGAAACACTTTGCCGTTTTTGTAGCAATAGTTGAGTTTGGATCTGAAAAAGCTTTACCAATCTTCGTTTACCCCAACCAGTTATTGCATAAGGGACATCAGCCGGTTGGGTGCCGAGCGAAGGGCGAAGGCATTCAGAAACATGCGCAGCAGTTTCTGAAACGAGCGGGTGGAGTCCCGCTGCAATAACGAAGCCCGGCGGCTTGACCTATGACT
>JBBPZJ010000517.1:0-4659 GCA_038199395.1 Chitinophagales bacterium | reverse complement strand
CGAGGCTAAGTGCAAAAAAATAAACATAACTGGTTTTAATACCGCTTATAATGACAGAAGATAAAAATTATTTTAAGATATTTTCGAAGCCGGTTTTGTTTGTAGGCTTGCTGCTGCTAATGGCTGGTATTTTTTCTTTTACCCGCATGCAAAGCAACCTTTTTCCTGAAGTGCTGTTTCCGCGTATCTCCATTATTGCAGATGCAGGTCAGCAACCTATAGACCGGATGCTGATAACGGTGACCAAACCACTTGAAAGCGCAGTAAAAAAAGTGCGGGGAGTAACCGTTGTAAAGAGCAGCACCAGCCGTGGTAGTTGTACTATTGACGTCTACTTTACCTGGGGAGTTGATATTTACAACCTGAAAACACAGCTTGAAAGCCGCATCAATGAGATAAAAAATTTCTTGCCTGCCGGTGTCAATATTTCAGCCGAAGCAATGAATCAATCACTGTTTCCGGTATATGGTTTTACATTGGAGAGCAAAAATAATAGTCTGGTTGCTCTGCGCGATAAAGCTAATTTGGTCTTGCGACCAATTTTCTCACAAGTTCCTGGTATCTCTAATGTAATTGTCCGGGGTGGAAAAGCGAAAGAATATGTAGTGATACCTGACCCTATTAAAATGTCTTCTTTAGCCATCACACCCAACGCTATTATCACCGCCTTTAGTAATAACAATTTTGTTTTATCCAACGGTTACTTAGCTGATTACCGCAGGCTTTATTTAAACCTTACCGATACAAGGGTAAACGATATTGACGAATTGCAAAACGTGGTTATTAAAAGCGATAGCAGCCGGATAATAAAGCTAAGAGATATTGCAAAAGTTGAAATACAGGAACAACAGGAGTTTGTAAAAGTAAATGCCAATGGCAGCAATGCAGTATTAATTGATTTGGTGAAACAGCCTGGAATTAATTTGCTTCAATTTGCCCAAGACGCAGAAGTCAAAGCAAGTGAATTACGAAAAATGCTTCCGGCAGGATATGAGCTAAAACCTTACTACAATCAAAGCGCTTTTGTAGGAGACAGTATTCATAGCGTAATAAAAACAATTTATGAAGGACTGTTTCTGGCTATTATAGTGATGATTATTTTTCTGCATTCATGGCGAGCCAGCCTCGCTGTTATGCTAAGCATTCCGGTTACTCTATTTTTTACCATGTTGGTGTTGTACATGTTAGGCGTTACCATTAACATTATGTCACTGGGTGCAATAGCTGCATCGGTCGGTTTAATAATAGATGATGCCATTGTTATCATAGAACAGATATACCGTGAGCATGAAGACCATCCCGGAGAGAGTAAGTTCCTGGTTGTAAGAAAAGCTATACACAACCTGTTTCCTGCAATGGTTGGTTCTTCGCTTTCGACCATTGTTATTTTCCTGCCCTTCCGTATGATGAGCGGTTTGGCAGGCGCCTTTTTTTATGAACTGTCGGTTACCATGCAGGTAACATTGGTATGCTCATTTTTGGTTACCTGGCTGCTTTTACCTGTCTTGCATTTGGTAATAGGCTATCAGGAATCTTTTAAAAAGAAAAATGAACACACCGATGCTGCAGGTTCTATAAAGAAGCTTCGCTGGCTTACATGGCTTTTTAAAAGTCCTGTTGTTGCTATCAGTTTAATTGTAGTATTGGGATTTTCTGCATGGATAGCTTCAGGAAAACTGGAAACAGGCTTCTTGCCCGATTTAGATGAAGGAACAATTGTACTGGATTATTTCTCACCCCCTGGCACATCACTCGAAGAAACCGACCGCCTCTGCCAGCAAATGGAAAAAATTATTTTAGCTAACCCCGATGTAGAAGCGTATTCACGCAGAACCGGTATGAAGATGGCTTTTAGAACCGTTCCCGCAAATTTTGGTGATTATCTAATTCAATTAAAAACCCCTCGTAGTAAAACAACCCCTGATGTTATTGGCGATTTAAGAAAAAATATTCAGGCTGTTGTTCCGGTATTGAATATAAGTTTTGGACAACGCATTTCAGATTTGTTAGGTGACCTGATGAGTACGCCTGCTCCTATTGAAATTAAAGTGTTTGGCGACAACTACACAACACTAAAGCAACTAACATTACAGGCAGAAACCATATTGCAAAAAATACAAGGCATCGCCGATATCAATAACGGACTGGTAGTTGAAGGACCTTCAATGGTATTCACCCCCAACCAGGATAAGTTGAGCAGGTACAATATTAGTTTAACCGACTTTCAAACACAGCTTAGTGCTTATACAGGAGGAGTGCCTTTAGGTTTAAATGCAAATACACCTGAACCTTCTCCTGCACAAGCGGCAATGACGGGTGGCATCCAGGTAGGACAAGTGCAGGATGGTGAGCAAATGCGCAGGATACTTTTTCGTTTCGCCAACTTTGCTGATAACGACATGGAGCATTTAAAAAGGCAATTGATTTTTTTACCCGATGGCACAACAAGACCTGTTTCTTTTTTTACTGACGTGCAGGTTATTACCGGCGAAATCGAAGAACGGAGGGAAGATTTAAAATCCAACATTGTACTGACAGCACGCCTTGATAACCGTGATTTAGGAAGCGCTATCAAAGAAATACAAACCAGGTTTAAAGAACAGCTTCCATTACCGCAAGGATACTCTATTGCTTATGGGGGCGCTTATTCCGAACAACAGCAATCGTTTAAAGAACTCCTTTTTATTTTAGGGATGGCTATCCTGCTTGTATTAGCGGTATTGATATTTTTATTTAAAGAGTGGGTGATTTCACTGGTTGTGCTCTTTGTTTCTGTTATGGGTATTAGCGGTTGCATTCTCGGATTATTTATTACAGGTATTCCATTAAATGTCAGCAGTTATACCGGCATTATTATGATTGTAGGTATCATAGCAGAAAATGCCATTTTCACTGTCAACCAGTTTAAAGCCAATTTAAAAGAAAGTGGCGATGTAGACACTTCTATAAATTATGCAATTGCCATGCGTATCCGTCCAAAATTAATGACCGCTATAGGAGCCATTTTAGCCTTAATGCCATTAGCATTAGGTATAGGTTTGGGAGCACAGATGCAACAACCGTTAGCTGTAGCAGTTATAGGCGGCTTTGTGTCGGGATTGCCGTTGCTGTTGTTGGTATTGCCAAGCTTAATGAGGATTGTTTACAGAAAAGAAAGAAGAGCGAAAGCTTAAAGTTATCGGGATAAAAGGTCAGGTATTTTTTGAGCCATGCAGTATTGCTACTATCAGTCATCGTTGCCACGCTCGGTTCACAGGCAGTTTTTCATAGCAGCGTGGCAGTTTACCCTGAGCTTGTCGAAGGGTCGCACTCTTGTGCCACATAACTTTATTACACCCATTACTTAATTAAATCTTAGGTAATGGCATTGCAACAAAATCTCAAAATCATTTTGGAGGGTTTAAAGCCCCTTCAGGGGTTTGGGGTATAAAATTTATAAATGAAACAAGGAGCTTTTATCATCGGTTTAATTTTGTTGTCTATTAACTCTTATTGCCAGAAAGCGGATACACTAATTCATAAGCTTGACAGCTTAAGTTTGAAAACCGACAGCGCAGGCGGACAGAAAAATAATACAAATCCGAAAGCGTATAATGAAAATACAAAGCTAACACCTTCCACTTACTTCATATTATTAGCAAGCAATCTCAAGCAGTCTTTTACAAAGCCGTTCCATATGACGGGGAGAGATTGGGGCAACACAGCGAAGTTTGCTGCAATTGCAGGTGCTTTGGCATTTGCAGATGAACCAATTCAGCAAAGGGCATTGCAGTTTAGGAAAGACAATCCCGGCTTTCTGTCAACCAGTACTTTCATAACCAATTTTGGTGGCGCTTATGAAGGATACGTGCTTGCCTCTTTTGGTGCTTATGGATTTGCTTTCAATAATGAAAAGATGAAGACAACCACTTTACTTGCAACCCAGGCATATATAACGGGGGCAGCAGTTCAAACAGTGGTAAAATTGATTTCGGGAAGAACAAGGCCTTCTTACTATGACCCCAATGTACAGGCGGAACCTTCTTTCCGGGGACCATTGAGCGACGCCGGTGGTCTCAAAAACAGTAGTTCCTTTCCATCGGGACATACTACTGTAGCTTTTGCAGCCGCTACCGTATTTGCTATGGAATATAAGCACACACCCTGGATACCTATTGTTGCCTATAGTTCTGCATCTATTATTGGATTAAGCCGTATTACAGAAAACAAACACTGGGCAACAGACGTGTTTGTAGCCGCTGCTTTAGGTTATTTAACCGGGAAGCAGATCGTCAATAATTATCACCGGTATGCAAAATTGAAAGCACCTAAACAAAAGAAGAATTCTGTTTCATTTAATTTGCAATACAACAACCGGGTACTAATGCCAGGATTAGTGTATAAGTTTAGATAAGCCAGCGCTTGAATTGGAATCCGTTGAATTGGAATTTTGCTTTCAAACATTCTCTTATAAAACAGGTTGCAGATGTTAGAGACAATTCAGAAAATAGATATAAAACTTCTTTATTGGGTAAATGCTCACCATAATCCTTTCCTCGATTTTGTTATGTGGTGGTTGAGCGATACCTGGATTATGGTTCCACTGTATGCTCTCATTTTAATCATCCTCATTTGGAAAATAAAGAAAAAGGTAATACCTCTTTTCCTAATGATTGCCTT
>JBBPZJ010000516.1:0-4474 GCA_038199395.1 Chitinophagales bacterium | reverse complement strand
TTCTCTAGATGAACCACACTCTGGTATGGTAGCAGCTACTGTTAGTAATAAGGTGCTTTTTAGCGGTGGCGGAAGCAGTAAAGTATACATTTATGATGCACTCCTTAATAATTGGTCACAAACAGTGTTAAGCCAATCAAGGGATGTTTCTTCAACAGCTACCCTCGGCAGCAAGGTTTTGTTTTTTACCGGCTACCCCAATAATAGTCGCATCGATATTTATGATGCTTCCGCTAATACCTGGTCATCGGCAGACTTCGATAAATCGTTGTATTCTTTTCCTATCGTTGCCGCCAATAGGGTTTATATTGGTGGAGGGCAAGTCCATACTATTGGTTCATCCGCGGATGTTCATTTTACGAGCAATGTGTGGAAGCTAGAGTTTTAGCCCCATCCCTAAAGGGTGTTATAAACTCAATAAAAATTATTATGAAACAGATACTGAAAATTGCTGCCTTGGTTTCACTGATAGCTCTATCTGTTTTCATCTCCTGCAAAAAAGAACTTTCCTGCGAAAGCTGTAGAACCGTCAATCAACCACCTGTTGCAAATGCTATAGATGGCAGTACATCCTCCGATCCTGATGGCTCTATCATCTCTTATAAGTGGGCAAAGATTGCAGGTACTGTTTCTTCAAAAATTGTAAAACCTGAATCAACAAAAACGGTTGTAAAAACTTTGGTCACGGGTGTTTATCAATTTTAATTAACGCTAACAGATAATGGTGGATTATCAGAAGCATACACTACAGGTAACAATTAGGTGAACAGGTTGTGATAAAAGCAACAAACGAAGATAAATTCTCTTTTAACTTCTTTTGGGACACTTCCGCAAGCAAGATTTGCGATAACAGTAGCATCAGCAGTCAACAAAATTTTTTTTGGTGAAGAGATGGGTGATGGATCTTTTTCTGCAAAAACTGTTGACATCTTTGATGCTTCTACTAATAAATGACATTCTTTGCTGACTTCTGGCTTTATAATTTCTACATACTAAGGCTTTCCGCATCTAAAGAAATTTGCAGCAACTTGAATTTAACCTTCATTATCTTGCAATAAACTTTTGTATTTTATGGCTTTTGTAAATATAGATTCCCTAAATGAAAAAGAGGTAATATCCGGCTACAAGGGGAGAGCTATTCACACAGGTAGCATGACTTTCATGTACTGGACGGTTACTGAAGGTGCTGTAATTCCAGCGCATTCACATTTACATGAGCAGGTAGCTAATGTTTTAAAAGGGAAATTTGAACTTACTGTAAATGGAGAGGCACAAATGCTGGAACCCGGAAAAGTAGCTATAATTCCTGCGTATGCAGTGCATGGTGGCAAAGCAATTACTCAATGCGAGTTATTAGATGTTTTTTTACCTGAAAGAGAAGATTACAAATTTTAAATATGAATCTCGATCTAACTAATAAAACTGCTCTTGTTTGCGGAGCCTCCCAGGGGCTTGGATTAGCCTGTGCAATAGAACTTGCTTTACTTGGCGCAAATGTTATTGTAGCAAGTAGAAGTGACGACAACTTGAGGTCGGCAGTTAAACAATTAGATTCATCCCTCGGGCAAAAGCATCAATTGCTCGTTTTAGATTTAGCACAGGCACAAGCTGCAAAACAAATTGTTCAATCATTTCTTTCTAGAGGCAACGTGATTCATATCCTTGTAAATAACGCCGGAGGTCCGCCCTCCGCTACAATGCTTGACACTGACTCTGAAGAAATTGAAAAGGCTTTTCGTACACATGTTATCAGCAGTCATTTGTTAGCTCAATTGGTTGTTCCCGGAATGATCGCTTCTGGTTTTGGACGAATCGTAAATATTGTCTCAACTTCTGTAAAGCAACCAATTAACGGCTTAGGTATCTCCAACCTGGTGCGTGCGGCTGTCGCTAATTGGGCAAAGACATTATCTAATGAGATTGCCGGTTTTGGTATTACCGTAAATAATGTTTTACCCGGCTTCACCAATACAGAAAGGCTTAATTATTTGTTCTCAAAACAGGCAACAGACCAGGGCATAAGTAAAGAGGATATTTTCGATAAAACTATCGCATCTATTCCTGTTAAAAGGGTAGGGGAACCGGCTGAGTTTGGTGCTGCAGTTGCCTTTCTTTGTTCTCCGGCAGCCTCCTACATTAACGGAATTAATTTACCTGTAGATGGTGGAAGAACAGGAGGTTTATAAGCCTTTTTTGAAAGCGGATGTAGTCCTTTAAAAAATAGGAAAGGTCGCTTTAAATATGGCTAATGGAATTCTGTTACATATAATCGTGCAAAGGGCTTCTAATAAAGGATATGGGATCACAAACCAACTTGTAATCTCTTGTCTAATTACCGTAAGGTTCCGAAGGATTAATAAAAAGACTTCAGATCTATTGTAAAAATCAAATTTGAATTTGCCGGTATTGAACCTGCGACCCTGTTTCCGTAAGCAAGAGACGGAGGAAGGTATAAAACTATACTACCGCCAGTACCGACCAAAGGAATTCCTTCTTGCCAACCTGTAATAAGATTTGATAGAGGAAAGGTTGCATTGGGATTGCTATCAAAAGTTTGACCGTTTGTGAGCTTTCCCACATAGGCCACGGTTACCGTTTGACAAACTGTGGGTTTGCCGGCAGAACCCGCAGTTTTTATGGTATAAAAAAATCCACGGGCGTCAGCAGTAGCACTGATGTTGTTAGCATCAAGATATGTTTTAAGGTTAGCGACTTCAGTATCTGGCGCAGAAACATTTACCGAAGGACAATTGGTGTCTTCTTTTTTACTACATCCCGCTATTGTAATTGTAATAAGTACAACAAGTCTCCACATTTTATTCATTCTTATCTTTTGAGGACGCAATTTAGTCTTTCAGTCAGTTTAAAATAGTGACAAATTAAAATTATCTCAATTACGGAAGTAGGTTTTGAATTTAACTATTTCTTTAGTTGAATACATTGACAAGGAATGTCCTCAACATAAAGTTCTTGTAACATAGATTGTATTGTAGCGTGGAATCTTTCAGTTTTTTGATTTAATCCTTTTGCCCTATTTTCGCAGCCAGTCAGAAATGGTCCTGTGGCCGAGTGGCTAGGCACAGCTCTGCAAAAGCTTCCACAGCGGTTCGAATCCGCTCGGGACCTCTGAAGTAAGGATTACAGAAATGTAATCCTTACTTGTTTTTACTCAATTTTACTTTTACTCATTGCTTTTTCAAAGTATTGTAACACTTTTGGCCGCCAACGGCTTCCTAACTTTACAAGGGCTTATTTCACTAAAAACCCATAGTTAATCGAGTAAAAAATCGAGTAAAAATTTAGCCTTTATGAATTTTCCTATCAAACCGATTTGCGACGCGCGTTTCATTCGTAAAGATGGAACCGCTTTTATCTACATTCAATATTGTTTTAGTGCAAAACAACGCACGTTGTTGAATACTAAAATTGCCATTCCCCCAGAGTTCTGGAACGAAAAAAAGGAGTTTATATCTGAAAAGCTACCCAAGTCTTTTGGAATTGCGGAAGACCTAAACAGTGAACTAAAACGGATGATGAGATCTGTTGAAGACATTATTGTATATGGAAATAAAAAAGAGGTTCCTGAAATTGGGAAGTTTGTTAAAAAAATTTTTAAACCCAATTTTAAAATTTCAGTTACGCAAAAAGTTGACTTGAGTAAGCAGGGAGCGGGAGACATGAATATATATGATCATATAGATGAATACAGTAAGTCTAAGGAGAAGAAAGTTTGCAAAGACATGCCGAGGATTTATCGCAATATGAAGAGCATTTAGAAGCTTTTGAAGACTTCCGTGGGAAATCCATCACATTCGATACCCTTGATTTTAATTTTACGAGGAATTCGTTGACTTTTTAACTTTTGACTATATCCAAAGGAGAAGAAAAGATTCTATTGCAGGCTTAAAGTAAATACGATTGGAACGACAATAAAGCAGTTTCGAACCTTTTTAAGAAATCGCATGCGGAAAAAGATTATCGCACCAGTAGACATGGACGGCTGGAAAATTTTGGAAGAGGAAGTTGATGCTGTTTACTTAAGTATGGATGAGATATACTCAATTTATAATCTTGATCTATCTACCTATCCTCATATCATAAACTATCGTAATGATTTTGTTTCAGGATGTCTAACTGGTCTCCGATTTTCTGATTTTTCGGAGCTAATGAAAGAAGATGTAAGAAAAGATATGCTATATAAAAAGCAGAATAAGTCAGAGCATTGGGTGGTGATACCACTTAGAGATGAGGCATTGCAAATTTTAAATACAAGATTTGACAAAAATGTGAGTGTGCTAACGAATGGAGACTTCAATAAGCATATTAAAACTATTGCGAGGATAGCCGGCCTTACAGACTTAATTAAGTTTTCTCATAAAAAACATGGCAAAGACGTAATAGAAACAAAACCGAAGTATGAATGGATAACCTCTCATACTTGCCGCCGCTCATTCTGCACAAATGAAGTTTTAGC
>JBBPZJ010000515.1:0-11976 GCA_038199395.1 Chitinophagales bacterium | reverse complement strand
CTGACATTATAACTTTTCTGGCAGAAACTGCTATTTTGCCCAGTAAAAGTGAAGCAAGAAAAATGGTGCAGGGGGGCGGAATAAGCTTTAATAAACAAAAGGTCACCGACATGGCAAAAACAGTAGATCTTTCAATGTTTATACATGAAAAATATTTGTTTGTACAAAAAGGAAAAACAAATTATTATTTAATTAAGGCATTACCATAAATTTTATAACGAAAGAAAAAAGAAGTCATAGAGCCATAAAAAAAAGCCGGGCGATGCCTGGCTTTTTTTTATGTTTTTACGACAGTTAGTTTTTATCTGTTGAGCTATACACAGATAGCGATCCTCCCGTTACTTTTAAAACGATGTCCTCTTTTTGATTTTCTAAAGCTATAAAATAACTCACCTCGTCATAAGATTTATACTGAAGGGCTTCTTTTACTACGTAGTCGCTATATCTTTTTTCTAAACTTCTTTTTATGGAAGCAGGTATTTCATCTACCTTCAACTTGGTTGTAGCTGCAACAAAATCTCCGTCTAAATTGTAAAAAACATCAATTTTCTTTTCGTTCTGAACAAAAGAGGCTTTGGTAAAATCTCCGGTCGAGGTCCAGTCAACACCGGAAGCGCCCGCATACGTCACTTCAAAATTTCCCATTGCTTTCCGGTCAATGTGACTTGCATCTTGTGCAATTGAGCTTGCTGAAACTGATACTGCAAGTAAAGCGGCAATTAATAACTTTTTCATGTTTTTTGATTTTTTAGTTTATTTTATAATTGTTTTTTATTTCGATAGAGTAAAGCTACCTTTCTGTTGTAGCTAATACCGGGTGATTGCGATGAACCAATGAAACAATGCGGCGAACATTGAAAATCACGTTTTTATTCTGGTTTTCTATTGACTTATTCAACGTTAATAAGTGCAAAGCGTCTACTTTACATCCATGAAAAGAGTGTACTTTATTGCAGGCCTCGGAGCAGACCGCAGGGCGTTTAATTTCCTTGACCTTGGTTTCTGCAATGCACATTTTATTCAATGGGTAAAACCCGCACTTAATGAAACTTTACCTTCTTATGCGGAAAAATTATTTTCTTATATAAAAGATGAGGAAGCAATCATTGTAGGATTATCATTTGGCGGCATGCTGGCAACAGAAATAGCAAAAACACATCCTCATACAAAAGTTATTATCATTTCCAGTTGTAAAACTCATTTTGAAATACCCAATTATTTGCGCTGCTGGCGGCATTTTCCTATTTATAAACTTCATTCAAATAAAATAAAAAACAGTGCAGGAGGTTTTGTACTAAGCATATTAGGTGCTAAAGGAGTTGAGCAAAAAAAACTCCAGCTTCAAATAATGAAGGAGTCTGACCCTGAGTTTACACGGTGGGCGATGGATGCAGTGGTAAACTGGAAAAATGCAATTGTTCCTAAGAATGTAACCCACATTCATGGCACTGCTGACAGACTTCTACCCTATCGTTATGTAAAGGCAGATTTCAGTATCAGAGGCGGGGAACATGTAATGGTAATGGATAGATCGCAGGAATTATCTCAGTTGTTGAAAAGAATTATTTTAGCTTGATATCCTTTAAAACCTTCCACATCTCGCGTGCCACCAGTTGATTTCCTTTATCGTTCAGATGCACTTTATCCACGGTTAAAATTCCTTGTTCAAGTTGTTCAATATTATTATTACGGTTGTGGGCTATAAAAGCTTTTCTTAGGTCGACGATCGGCAGTTCATATTTCATCCCCAGTTCCCTTATCAAGTCACAATAAAGATTTATTTCTTCATCCTCTCTACTCAAAAAATCGGGACTTTCACCTATTACTGCGGGAGTACATAAAACAGGCTGTATGCCTACTGATAAAAACTTCTCTATAATAGCAATGTAAAAAGCTTCAAAGCTGGTAATGCTTGTTCCGGTAAGTTTAGAAAACTTATGCCATAGATCGTTAATACCGACAAAAATCACCGCAATGTCAGCGCCCTTAGAGAGGATGTCTTCATCCATTCTCAGGTATAAATCATACACTTTATTTCCTGAAACTCCGGCTCCTGAAAGCTCATACTCTTCGTCGATACCGTCATTATGTAAAATCTGCTGAAGAACTTTGATGTATCCTCCAAACATCATTCCCTGCTCAGTAATGGAATCACCAAAAAAGACAATCTTCTTCTTTTTCTTCTTATGATTCATCGACATGAGCAACATGCTTACAACAAAGGCTGCTAATAATAGAAGTTTAGCTGTCAACTATTTTGATTTTTAAATTTTGTTAAGCCGGGGCAATATAACCTTATTTAACTTTTATCAAAATTCACACTTTTGCCCGGCTTGTTTTTAATCCCATTTACCAATACTGTGGCGCTCTTCATTATAAAGATTTAATTGTTTGTTTTCTCTGATATAAATAAAGTTTATAACGGTAACCATGGGTAAGAAAAACAATAAATCCACGCAACAACTGGCAGGCAGAAGTGAAAAAGTCGGGCTTTGGTTTTCATACAACCAATGTTCCTTATTGGGATGAAATTGTCTATTACGAATTTAGTATGGATGAAGTATTAAAAATAAAAAAGGCTCCATCAGACTTATGGCATTTATGTCTGGCTGCCGTTCAGCATGTGATGGAAAACGGGCTATAACGTGATTTCGCGATACAGGCCGGGTTGGAAACAAGGCTTGTTTTTGTAGAGGATGTTGGATGGTACGAACATGCACGAATGTTTGCAGATATGGAAAATGAACCTATGAAAAATGTGTTCGAACTATATCTACTTTCTCTAAAATTTACTAAAACAATTCATGCATCTCTACCACAAACCCTTCAATAACGCTCGATTGCAGTTTTCCTTCAGACTGTAATTTTACCTGAAGCAAATATTCAGCTTGTTCCAATAGGTATTTTTCAACCGTTTTTTTAATTGGGTCAACAATCCAGTATTCAGAGACGCCGTGTGCAGCATAATCTACAAATTTTACGCCCCTGTCAATCTTTTCTGTTGAGTCGGAAAGAATTTCTACTACAAAGTCTGGCGCTGGAAATAATAATTGATTTGAAGTAAACTTTGCTACTTTTTCGTTATCATAGTAGCATATGTCAGGCTCATAATCATTCCGGGTCAACCGAACCATTACTTTTTCAACCCCTACTTTTCCCAGCGCTTTACTAGTCACATATACATGTAGCATAGATGAAAGCTTCATTGACACGTCCCAGTGTGGCAAGCGTACAGGCGAATGAAAAATTATTTCTCCGTTAATGAATTCTGCTTTAAAGTTTTCGTGGGTTAAGTCATAAAACTTTTGCCGCTCAATTTTCTCCTTCTCAAAAACTGATTGGGCTTCCTCAATTATTTTTAACGCATTTGGACTTTTTACAAGCTTCTCCAATATTTCTGAATTTGACATCCTAAACTTCAATTTGATCTTAAAGTTACAAAAACAAATTCAGCGTTGTATTTAGCCCATTCCTTCCTGCTCATTTAACTATATTTGCCGCTCTTTACAAGAGTTTTTTTCGGAGCCTTAAGTAGAATTTCTATTAACCCTCCGTTGCGTTGCACTCTTGCACAAATTAACTTTTTTTGAGCCCTTAATTTAAAATTATGTACAGAACACATACCTGCGGACAGCTTAGATTAACCGATGCAGGAACCACAGTTACCCTGGCAGGATGGGTACAAACTATCCGCAAATTTGGAAGCATCACTTTCGTTGACCTTCGTGATCGTTATGGAATTACTCAGTTGCTATTTAATGAAAGCCTTAACCAGCAGTTAGACGAACAGCCTTTAGGCCGGGAGTTTGTCTTACAGGCAAAAGGATCTGTACACGAACGCAGCAACAAAAATGTAAATATTCCAACAGGTGAAATTGAGTTGCTGGTGTCAGAATTTAAGATTTTAAACAAATCCGCCGTTCCACCATTTACTATACAAGACGACACAGATGGCGGCGATGATATCAGAATGAAATACCGCTATCTCGATCTTCGCCGCAATGCTGTAAAGCGCAATCTTGAACTTCGGTACACAGTCAATCGAGCTGCCCGGAATTACTTGCATGAAAACGGCTTTATGGATATTGAGACACCTTTTTTAATCAAATCCACACCAGAGGGTGCAAGAGACTTTGTAGTTCCTTCGCGAATGAATGCCGGGCAATTTTATGCATTGCCGCAATCGCCGCAAACATTTAAGCAATTGCTGATGGTGAGCGGATATGACCGGTACTACCAGGTGGTCAAATGTTTTAGAGATGAGGATCTCCGTGCAGATCGTCAACCAGAATTTACACAGATTGATTGTGAAATGGCTTTCGTAGAGCAGGAAGACATTCTCAACATGTTTGAAGGAATGATAAAATCAATTTTTAAGCAGATAAAAGGAATAGATTATACAGAAACTGTTGAAAGAACAACGTGGGAAGATGCCATGTGGACCTACGGCAACGACAAGCCTGATATTCGATTTGGGATGAGAATTGGCAATTTAAAAGTGCCCGAAACCGCTTATCCATCGCACCAGAGTGAATTAAGAACCTCTCCGTTTGCCTCCGGTCCTACTGGTTTTTCCGCTTTTGACAATGCAGAGACAATTTTGGCAATCGCAGTTCCTGGTTGCGCAGATTATACCCGTAAACAAACGGACGAACTAACAGAATGGGTTAAACGTCCGCAGATAGGAATGCAGGGATTAGTATTAATAAAATTGAATGCTGACGGAACGGTGAAAAGCAGTGTAGACAAATTCTTTAACGAAGATCAACTCAAAGCAATTGCGGCAAGCTGTCACGCTAAGCCCGGAGACTTGGTGCTGGTTTTAGCAGGAAGGGAAGAAAAAACCCGGAAAGCAACCAGTGACCTTCGTATGGAATTAGGTAAAAGGCTTGGATTACGAAAAGATAATGAATTTAAATTATTATGGGTGCTCGACTTTCCATTGTTTGAGTACGCTGAAGAAGACAATCGCTGGGTAGCACGGCACCATCCTTTCACTTCACCAAAACCAGATCAAATTGAGACGATGATCAACAATAATCCTGCTATTGAAAATGCTGCTGATTATTTAAATCATCCCTACGCCAACATTAAGGCAAATGCCTACGATATGGTGTTGAATGGTAACGAGATCGGAGGCGGTTCTATCCGTATTTTTCAAAGAGAATTGCAGGAAAAAATGTTTGCAGCTTTGGGCATGGATGAAGAGGAGCAACAACACAAATTCGGATTTCTGCTGGGTGCCTTCGAATATGGCGCACCTCCACACGGAGGAATTGCATTTGGCTTCGACCGTTTGTGCGCCATCTTAGGTGGAAGTGAAAGCATTCGTGACTTCATCGCTTTCCCAAAAAACAACAGCGGCCGCGATGTGATGTTAGATGCCCCTAGCGCCATTGATGCCATGCAGTTTGACGAGTTGCAGATAAAGCTGGACTTAAAGTAAGAAGCTTCAACTACTATGGAAATTATAATAGAACCTCATACAATTATAAGAATAAAAGAACGCGGAGCTACTGAAGAGGAAGTAATAGAAACTCTGGAAAATGGAAACGATATTATAGGAAAATATGGTCGTTTAGGAAAAGAAAATGTTTTTTTATTCAATAGATTGCACGGCAAAAAGTACTACGAAGAAAAAAAATTAGAGGTATATTACATTGTCAAAGATGAAAGAATTGTTACGGTAACAGTATATGTTTTTTTTGGTAAATTTAAGTTATGACCATTCACTATAACAGCAATACCGATCTCCTCTATATTAGGATTGACGATGCTAAACAGGAGGTTTTAAATAAAAGAATAACAGAAGATATTGTTTTGGATATCGGACAAGACAATAAAATTGTCGGCATTGAAATTTTAGATGCATCTAAACATGTAAACCTGAAAAGTCTCATGCCCGTAACGTATCAGGAAGTAGTTCAATAAAAAATTCATTAAAGCAATTTAAAGCGCCTGTCAATTTTGTTTGACAGGCTTTATTATAAATTATGATTCCGGATTACAATCTTGGCGTTTCTATTCAGAACATCTACGAGATCAAGAAAATAGATTCTGTTTATTTTGAAGAAGAATAAGCCTCAAATTAGCATGTGATCCCAACACCTTTGCTATGCTATTTTGAAATACATTTGCCGCTGCTAATATTTGAAACAATCATGGCTATTATATATCGCATTCTCAGTCTCATCATAAACATTTTTTCTTTTTTTATAGCCGTAACGTTAATCCTGCTTATACCTGCGTCCCTGGTAATGCCGCCTTTTTGGTTGCCTGTTTTTTTACTGGTAGCCGTTGTTCTTTATACCTGGTTTAGTAACAAGTTTCGAAGACTGGTATTAAGACAAAAGGAAGTTGTAAGGACTTCTCTAAAAGATTGGGTAAAAGTGAATGGTTACGTCACTATAGTTTTCAGCATTCTCAGTTTACCGGGGGCAATTGCACTATTAAGAAATCCTGCGGTTTATATGGCGAACATGTATGAAATGATGGGAAAGATGGGTAACCACTCTAGCCAGGCATTTACAGAACGTTCTGCTATCATTCTTGCTTTAATAATGATTTTCTATTTTTTGATTTTGCTTGTGCATGTCTTCTGGACTTTTGCCTTAATTAGAAAGCACGCACAGTATTTTCAGTAATTTCTTATTTTTTTAAAGCACCTGCGGGTGCTTTTTTTGTTACTTTATATCATGAAGCCACCCTTAGTACCACTTGCAGAAAGAATGCGGCCAGCGGCATTAGATGATCTTGCAGGACAGCAACATCTGACCGGAAAAGGAAGCATTTTACGCACAGCTATTGAAAATGGAAGCATTCCATCAATGATCTTATGGGGACCTCCCGGCGTTGGCAAAACAACTATTGCAAATATTATAGCCCACACATTAGAAGCTCCTTTTTTTCAGTTAAGCGCTATCAGCAGCGGAGTAAAAGATGTAAGGGAGGTAATAGAACAGGCGCGGGAAAAGGAAAAAGCAATTTTGTTTATTGATGAAATACATCGTTTCAATAAAGGGCAGCAAGACGCTTTATTAAACGCAGTCGAAAAAGGTATTATAACGCTTATTGGTGCTACTACAGAAAACCCTTCGTTTGAGGTAAATTCCGCTTTGCTCAGTCGTTGTCAGGTGTACGTGCTAAAGCCATTAAGCAACGACGAACTTGTTAATGTGCTGAAAGAAGTAATGGTAAAAGATAAATGGCTAAGCAGCAAATTGATTGAGCTGGAAGAAACTGAAGCGCTTATAAATATATCTGGTGGTGATGCACGAAAATTGTTGAACCTTTTCGAACTTGTGATAAATGCTGCAGGTGATCAGGTTACAATAACAAATGAATTGGTAATGCAAGTGGCTCAGAAGAAAATTGCTTTGTACGACAAGCAAGGTGAGCAGCACTACGATATTATTTCTGCCTTTATCAAAAGTATAAGGGGAAGCGATCCTAACGGAGCAGTTTACTGGCTTGCAAGAATGATCGAAGGAGGTGAAGATGTAAAATTTATAGCAAGACGAATGCTCATATTTGCCAGTGAAGACATAGGAAATGCAAATCCCAATGCACTATTACTGGCAAATGCAACGTTTGAAGCAGTTGCAAAAATAGGCTATCCTGAAAGCCGTATTATTCTTTCTCAATGTGCTACCTACCTGGCCTCTTCAGTAAAAAGTAACGCTTCCTACGAGGCTATTGGAATGGCGCAGGCTGCTATCACTCAATTTGGAGATTTGCCTGTTCCCTTACATATTCGAAATGCGCCGACTAAGTTAATGAAGAACATGGACTATGGAAAAGGTTATAAATATGCACATTCTTTTGAAGGTAATTTCGCCGACCAGGAGTACCTGCCCGACCAATTAACCAATACAAAATTTTATAATCCGGGGCAAAATGCACGCGAGAACGAACTTAGAAAGTACCTTAAAGAAAAGTGGGGCGATAAGTATGGTTATTAAATAATTTCTAATTCGGTCCTGCTACCAGATAAAATGTTACTGCCGTGTAAAGGCCGGAACCAGGACCAAACACATACACATAAGAGTTGCTACCCTACTCCTAACTTCAATCTTACTACAACTTCCTCACCTGCTCGTTATAATATTTTACTTCCTGCAACACAGAAGGCAGGTTACTTGGTTGATCGGTTGCATCTCGTTCAATATAGATGGGCCCTTTGAAGCCTTGTCTTTTCAACTCCCTAAAGATGGCGGGAAAGTCAATTACACCCGTTCCAACAGGCACGTCAACCAATTTAGGATTATTATAGGCAGCAATATCTTTTAGATGAATGGCAATGATATGGCCGCTCAGCTTCTTTACTGCGTCTAAAGGATTAATGCCACTTTTTGGCCAATGACCAAGGTCAGCGCATACACCAAAATTAGGATGGCCTTTCATAGACAGCAATGTTGTATCCGGATTCCAGTAATCGCTCATACCTTTCCAATGCTCATGTATTGCCACTTTAATTCCATAAACGCCACCAAGACTATCAATGCTATCCCACATATCCAATGGCGGCTCGGCGGTGACGAATTGAACACCGAATTGCTTTGCCATTTCGAACTGCTTTTTCCATGCCTCTACAGTATTACCACCTGCGAGGTAAACTGACTCGCATTTCAATCCTCTCTGCTCAATCAGCGATTTTAATTTCTTAATACCTACCGAGGATAATTGCATAAGCGAAGAGTCTTTCAACTCAGGTAACGTCTTCGTAAAGTTATTTGGCTCTATATACTTCAACCCTGCACTATCCACTTTATCGAGAGATTGCGAAAAACTGAAGGTGTGAAATGTCCAAAGCGCAATCCCAAACTTCCAGTCTTTTGCGGGATCAACCAAAGAGTTAGTGTTTTTATTTGATTGAGCGGAAGCAACGAAGAACAGTGCCAGGCAGGCAAATGTGACAAGAGTTTTTTTCATTTTTTTATTTTAATGTCGTTACAGAATATCAACTTTTTTCTGTCAAACAAAACTGGTAAAGGTACGAATCGGAAGGTACGGATGTGAAGTTGTTGAACCAGTACGAATCAATAAGAAAAATTGTTAGGCAATTTAAAAAAACCACACTCCATCATAAAGATAATATTAAATTATTCTACATGTAACCATTTACCCTACTTTTAATATAATATTTTACAGAAGCTAAATAATAAAACAAGTAACGTAATTAATGTATATTATAACCGCTATATTACATTGATAATCAATGCAAACAGTAAAACACAGTGCTCACAACTTGTATTTTTAAAAAAATAATTTTGTTATTAACTTTTACTCGTTCCCTCGGCTACTGCCATTCAATATGCAGCAGAAGCGAAGTTTGTAAGAGCGTTGTCTTACTATTCCCTGATTACTTTTTATGGTCAGCCTTATGCAAAGAATGCCGGTGCCTCTCCCGGAATACCGCTTCGGTTAAAAGGAGAAATGACATCGGCTAATAATAATTTAAAGAGAAGTACGGTAGCAGAGGTATATAACCAAATTGTAAAAGATCTTGATGAAGCAGAGGTCGGTTTGCCATCAAGCTATAGTACCGCTTTGCTAAATACTACAAGGGCGCATAAGAATACTGCTATTGCATTTAAGACCAGGGTGTATTTAACTATGGGGATGAATGATAAGGTAGTTGCAGAAGCAAAAAAAATCGTCCCGAATGCGCCACCTTATAAAGCGCCGACAGGAGTTCCTAATGAAATGCAATCAAACGTAACTACAATTTTTAGCTCCAATTACACTACTACCGAATCGATTTTTTCAATGCCAATGGCTCCTTTAGATTACGTTAGCGGACAAAGTTCTCTTGGTTACGAGTTTAATACCAACCAGGAATACAGTTTAAATCCATCAGGCATTTTAGGAAACGCAGCATGGATGAAGACTGACGCACGCAGGTCGATGCTTAAAACAAATTCTACAGGAACGTATATAACCAAATATGCACATCCTCAGTTTTTGGATTTCGTTCCCGTTATCAGGTACGCAGAGGTTCTTTTAAATTATGCTGAGGCGGCTGCTAAAACAGGCGATGTTGCCAGGGGACTGGAATTGCTTAGTGCCGTTCGTAAACGTGCTGACCCAACTTACGTTTTTCCGGCAATTGTAACTGCAAAATCAGAAGAATTGGTAAACACGATTTTAATAGAAAGGCGAATTGAGTTTTTGGGAGAAGGTTTTCGAACCAACGACTTGTTGAGAAATCTGCTGACTATTCCTTCTAAGGGTACTGCTCCCGCAATTTCTCCATCACAGCCAGAATACATTTTTCCTATTCCAAATGCTGAGATTTCGTCTAATAAAGATTTGTAAGTAAAAAAAGTGAAGACAAATTTTCGGTTTAGATTATGGAAGACCTAAAATTTTACAAATGACTTTATACAAGAAAATACTTTTTGCATCACTTGCGCTTAGCAGAATTTCTTATGCGCAACCGTTGCCTCCGCAGGGGATGAATAATATGAGCAAGGGCGACGTTAAGCCTGCCGCTACTATTGCATCTTTAACACAGGGCTTAAAAAAATACGAAGGCTATTTTACCTTCTATTATGATGAAAAAACAGGTAGGGTTTTACTTGAAGTAGATAAACTGAACACAGAGTTTCTTTACTTCAGATCATTATCTAGCGGTATTGGAAACGGAGGGCCGGAAAGAGGGCAGGCATCATCAGCTATAGCAACCTTCACTAAAGTTGGTCCTAAGATATTGTTGGTAGAGCCTGTATTTAATTACAGGGCAATAACAAGCAATCCCGACGAGAAAAAAGCAGTTGAAAATAACTTTGCAAAGTCGGTGATTTATGGTTTTGTGCCTTTAGCGGTAGAGGGAGATAAATACTTAATCGATATAACTTCTTTCATTATCAGGGATAGTCAGAATATTACCAATCGCCTGGGTGTTAGCAGAGTTAGCGGTCTTGTCGCCGTTCCAAAATCCGGCGGAAGCCCTGCCCCTGCTTATCACTTAGATGAAACCCGTTCCATTGTTTACATTTCCAACACTAAAAATTTTCCAAAAAACACTGAGTTTGAATCAATGCTGACATTTACAGGAGGAACTGCACCTGTAAATGAATATGGCGGAGGTGTAAGCATAGCGCCTGATCCATCCGCCATCACAATCAACATGCATCAATCTTTTGTAGAGTTGCCCGATGATAATTATACCCCCCGAAAGTTTGATGCAAGGTCAGCATTTGGCCTGTTTAGTTACATGGATTTTTCTGCTCCAATGAATGAGCCTATTGTAAAACGTTTTATTCGTCGTCACCGGCTACAAAAGAAAGACCCTAATGCAACAGTCAGTGAAGCAGTAAAACCAATCATTTATTATGTAGACCGGGGTGCTCCGGCTGTCATTAAAAAAGCTCTGATTGAAGGCGGAGCCTGGTGGAATCAAGCTTTTGAAAATGCAGGATTTAAAAATGCATTCCAGGTAAAAGAACTTCCTGAAGATGCAGATCCAATGGATATCAGGTACAACATCGTTAACTGGATCAATCGCTCGGGGTATCCTGCTCGTGCATTCTCCTCCGGCGCATCTTTTATTGATCCCAGAACAGGCGAAATAATCAAAGGTGTTGTTACACTTGGCTCAGACAGACACAGGCAGGATTACCTGATTATGGAAGGTTTGCTTCAGCCCTATGAAGACGGAAAACCAGTCTCAAAAGCTATGGAAGAAGTTGCCTTGTCCCGTATCAGACAATTGTCTGCCCATGAGATAGGACATACACTTGGCTTTAACCACAACTTCGCTGCAAGCCCAAAAGACCGTGGTTCTGTGATGGATTATCCATATCCAAGATTTTCATTAAAAACAGATGGTTCGGTAGACGTATCTGACGCTTATGCAAAAGGCATCGGAAGTTGGGATAAGCGTGCAGTTATATGGGGATACAGTGAGTTTAAAAAAGGCGTGGATGAAAATAAGGAATTGGATAAGATCATGAATGAAACTTTGAAACAGGG
>JBBPZJ010000514.1:0-8623 GCA_038199395.1 Chitinophagales bacterium | reverse complement strand
TGATCGGTGATATTAATGAAACAGGATCACTAAAATTGGAAGCGTCAGTAGATAATTATAACTACTCGAAACTTGAAAAGAAGGAGAAATACGTCAGCGATAAAAAAAGTTACGAAAAGGAGTTCCTGGAGTCTCTTGCTGCACCAGTTGTTGACACACTGGGTATAGATGGATTAGAATCAGATTCTTTGCCGTTGCATCACCTCGTAAAGCTGAGCTCGGAACTGAATAAGACGGGAGATTATTATTTGTTGAATTGCAATTTATTCACTGGTTTGTACAAAAATCCTTTTATTTCAGAACATCGTTTTACTGATATCAATTTCGGCTGTAAAAGTTCTTACATACTTAACAGTACTTTTAATCTTCCTCAAAATTTAGCTGCTCAAGCTTTGCCGAAGAGCGTCAAGCTGGTTTTGCCTGATAAGTCAATGGTGGCAATCCGGCAAGTTCAACAAACGGGAGATTTAATACAAATCTCTTTTAGAATAGAAGTATATAGAACAGAGTATAGTTCTTCAGAATACAGTAATGTACAGGGGTTCTATAAGCAGATGCTGGAGTTACTAAACGAACCTATTGTTTTAAAAGCAAAGTCCTAAACGAGACCATGAGAATTAGATTAATTTATACACTGCTACTGGTTCATATTCTATTAGCTGCTTCTTCACAACCTGCCGCTATCTCTTCTTACTCCGCAGATGCAATACCAGAAGAATTGAAGAAAAATGCGCAGGCAGTTTACCGGCTTGATGAAGCGGTTCTTGAAATCCATTCTCCTTCAAAATATACTCTAAACGTACATCAGATTACCACCATATTGAATTTTGAAGGGGCTCAGCATTTGCAGCAGTCTTTGTGGTTTGATAAGTTTAATAGAGTTGGCGACATTGATGTGAAGCTTTACAATAAAGCCGGAATTGAAATGCAGCACTTTAAAAAGAAGGATTTCGCTGTCCAAAGCTATTATGATGGAATTTCTCTCGCTACCGATGATAAAGTCATGTCATTAACTCTCACTGCAACCGATTATCCATGTACAATAGATGTCAGTTATTCTAAAGATGTAACAGGCTATATTGATTTGCCGAATAGATATGTGAATAATGCCACTAGTTCAACAGAGCAATTTAGATATGTTGTGAAAGTTCCAGCCGACTTAGATATACGACATCGTACACTTAATGTAAGTATTAAACCTGTCATAGAGGATAACGGCAAGCAAAAAGTGTACACCTGGGAGACGAAGAATGTTTCCGTTAATAAAATTGAAGCAGGCGGATATGATGGCGGTAACTACCTGCCCCAGGTATCTGTTAGTCCAAACGTTTTTGAGTATGACGGATACAAAGGAGCGTTTGATACCTGGAGCAATTTTGGCAAATGGAATTATAACCTTTATGAAGAAAAAAATGCTTTTTCAGAACAGCGGGCAAAAGAAATTAAGTCTTTGGTTGACGGATTGGCGGATGTAAAAAGTAAAGTAAAAGTGCTGTATGATTACCTCCAAAAAAACATGCGTTATGTAAGTATTCAATTTGGAATTGGAGGTTTTAAACCTTTTAATGCCAGGTATGTGGATGAAAAGAAATACGGCGATTGTAAGGCATTGACCAATTACATGCGCAGTTTACTGTCTGTAGCGGGAATTAAGTCTTATCCTGCATTAATAAATGCTGGTTATAATAAGGTTCCTGTATCTCCAGAATTTCCTGAAAGCGTATTTAACCACGTAATACTGTGTGTGCCGAATGATAAAGATTCTGTTTGGCTTGAATGCACAAGTGCAACTAACGAGGCTGGTTTTTTAGGCAGCTTCACTGAAAATAAAAACGCGTTATTGCTTACAGAAAAAGGTGGTATAATAGTGCCGACACCCAGAAGTAGCTTTAACGAAAATGTTCTTGAAACGGTAAATGACATTTTTGTAAACGAAGATGGCGCAGCCTCGGTTAAAGGACAGATAAAAGCACGCGGTAGCTTTTACCGATTGCTTCATTATTTAACAGACATTGAAAAGGGAAGGCAAAGTGAACTATTTGTAAAGTATCTGGATTATAAAATACCTGACGAGTTTTTAGTGTTGCAAAAGGATGCATCAACTGAAACAAAAGCTGTTGAATTTACCAGTACTTACCAGAAATTGTATGACTTTAAAGCTGGCGACAAGTACTTTTTCCCTGTATCCATCAACAAACTTTCTGAAGAAAAATTACCTGTTTATAGCAATAGAAAAAGCGACTACCTTTTCGAAGCTCCTTACACAAAAATTGATACTACAATTTTCCATTTACCTGCATCTTTTAAACCAGATGATATTCCTTCAAACAAAGAATTTTCTGAAGGTCCTGTTTATTATAGTCGAAAAATTGCTTTTGATGAAACTACTAATACGATAAAAATCATTTCGGTCTTACAACTGAAAACACATGTAATATCAGCATCAGAGTATAAAAGTGTAAGCGAATTGTTTCACGCGATTGAAAAAGAAGAAGCATCAAAACTGGTTTTAAAGAAATAAGCCATTATCATATAACGCTTGCTAGTTTGGCCTCACGAGCGAGGTACCACATACTTACGAATTTAAAGGTGCAATAACTATGTAGGATTAAAGTTCAGGTTATAAACTGGGTAATAAGAAATGTACTTCAATTACTAAATTGCCTTTACCTCTTTTAATGCTTCAATAATTCTTCTTTCTGTTTCCTGATCTGACAGATCTTGCGGAACAAATTTTTCTCCTATTAGTTGTTCGTACAGCTCTATATACCTTTTACTGATTGTTTGTATCCATTCAGCATCCATAGAAGGAACAGTTTGTCCTTCCTTTCCCATAAATTGGTTCGCTATCAGCCATTCACGTACAAACTCTTTGCTCAACTGTTTTTGAGGTTGATTATTTGCAAGTCTTTCTTCAAATCCGTCGCTGTAAAAATATCTTGAGGAGTCCGGGGTATGAATTTCATCCATTAGATAAATTATCTCTCTGATCTTTCCAAATTCGTATTTGGTGTCCACTAATATTAATCCCCGTTGTGCGGCAAGTTCTTTACCTCTTGCAAAAAGAGCAAGAGTGTATTGCTCGAGTTGCTCATATTCTTCCTTTGTTACTAAATCATCAGCAATAATCTGTTCTCTTGATATGTCTTCGTCGTGACCTGCTTCTGCTTTTGTGGTAGGAGTGATGATGGGCGAGGGAAAGTAATCGTTTTCTTTAAGCCCTTCAGGAAGAGGCACACCGCACAATATTCTTTTTCCTTCTTTATAGGTCCGCCATGCATGCCCTGTCAGGTTACCTCTTACAACCATTTCAACCTTAAAGGGTTTACACCGTTTGCCGAGAGCAGCGTTTGGAGCAGGAGTACCTGCAAGCCAGTTAGGGCAGATGTCTTTGGTCTTGTTGAGCATAAAGGCCGCTACCTGGTTTAAAACTTGTCCTTTGTAAGGTATCGGCTTCGGCAAAATAACATCGAAGGCAGATATACGGTTGCTTGCGATCATTACCAGCCAATCATTACCTATCGTGTAAACGTCTCGTACCTTCCCACTATAAAAATTAGTTTGTTTTGGAAAATGATAATTGCTCATGCCTCAAAAGTAATATGCGTTTTTGTATCAGAAATATTTTATCGCATTTATATGTTCGCTAACTGCTTACTGACTAAATACTTCTTCATTTTGATCAATCATATGCCGGGTTTGAAATATTCAATTCGTTGTTTCAGGAAGACTTGTTTTGGTGTCAGCGTGGCTACTTAAGTACCGCTTTTTACTATTCCCGTAAATCAACTTTTACGCTCACAAAATTGGCGTCTTTTGCTCTAAAAAATTAAATTTCAATACTAAAAAATAATATCTATTTTGTTGTACAATTCTACCAAAAACCTCTTTATGAAAAACAGAAACATCTTTCTTCATTTCCTTTTTTTGGGTACACTTAGTTCCATTTCTTCCCTTGCACAGAGGAGTATTACTGTAAGCGGTAATGTTAAAAACAGTGTAGATAAAAGCAGTGTTTCTGCTGTTTCAGTGATTATTAAGGGAACCGGAGAAGGTACCTATACTGATGACAAAGGAAATTTTAAAATCACGACCTCCCGAAATCCTCCTTTTACATTAGTTTTTTCTTCAGTGGGTTTTGCACCTAAAGATGTTGTTGTTAGAAATGGCTCAGAATCTTTGGATGTAACCTTTGATCCTGTGAGTGCATTAGGGCAGCAAGTAGTGGTATCGGCCACACGTACACCGACCCGTATTCTGGAGTCTCCGGTAACCATAGAGCGAGTTGACCTTGCAACCATTCGCAATACACCGTCTCCCAGTTACTATGACGTAATCCATACTTTGAAGGGAGTGGACATAACCACCTCCAGTTTCGCTTTTAAAACACCGAGTACAAGGGGCTTTAACGGAAGCGGTAACCTTCGTTTCAACCAGTTGGTTGACGGAATGGATAACCAGGCTCCCGCATTGAACTTTTCTATAGGAAGTCTTGTGGGCCTTACAGAGCTTGACGTAGAAAGCATGGAACTGTTGCCCGGTGCTTCATCTGCATTATATGGCTCCGGAGGTATGAACGGGACTTTACTCATCAACAGCAAAAATCCTTTCAAATACCAGGGGTTAAGTGTACAGGTAAAGCAAGGAGTTAACCATATCGATAATACACAACATAAAGCAGCGCCCTATTACGATTATAGTTTGCGGTATGGTAAAAAACTTTCTGACAAGTTTGCTTTTAAATTAAGTGCCCAATATATAAAAGTGCAGGACTGGCAGGGGACAGATGAAAGAAATTTGCTGAGAAATAACATTATCAGCAAGATTATACCTGGTAGCAGGCAAACCGACCCCAATTACAATGGGATAAATGTTTTTGGTGATGAAGCCAGTGCAAGTATGAATGCTTTGGCTTTGGCAGTAAGAGAATCAGTTAAAGGTTCGCCACAAGGAGCTGTAGGTGTAGGTGGAGTTGATGCAATGGTTGCTGGTGGAGCGACACCTCAACAGATTGCTACTTTTTTTGGTTCAAATCCTGCCACTGCTCCTTTTGTTCAATATCTGCCTTTTCTTATTCCTGCAAGCGGGGCACCAAATAATAAATATCGAGGCACATTTGGAGGTCAGTCAGTTAGCAGAACGGGTTATGAAGAAAGGTATCTTGTGGATTACGGTGCCTATAATGCCCGGTTTTCTGCTGGTTTAAATTATAAAATTACCAACGATCTGGAAGCATCTTTTCTTGGTTACTATGGTATTGGTACAAGCGTATATACCGGAGCAGACCGGTATTCACTAAAAAACTTTAAAATCGGGCAGTATAAGGTTGAATTAAGAAGTAAAAACTGGTTTTTAAGAGGATATACAACCCAGGAAAATTCAGGAGACTCTTATACAGCAACAACAGCAGCATTATATATAAATAATTCATGGAAAAGTAATACCAATTGGTTTCAGCAGTATGCAGGTGTATATGGAGCTGCCAGATTAGGAATTTTGCCAGGAACTGGCGGAGCTGTATTACCTGACGCACAAGCGCACAATGCGGCCAGAACAATTGCAGAAGCGGGTAGGCTATTGCCAGGAACACCAGAATTCGATGCAGCTTTTAATAAAGCAAAAGCAACCAATGTAAGTGAGGGAGGGGCAAAGTTTGCTGATAAATCAAGTATGTACCATTATGAAGGACAATACAATTTTTCAAATGAAATAAAATTTGCTGAAGTATTGGTAGGTGCAAGTTTGAGGCACTACTCATTAAATTCAAAAGGTACCATATTTGCAGACACTACTGGTCCCATTGGGATCAATGAGTATGGTGCATATTTACAAGTTCAGAAGAATTTTTTAAAAGATATTTTGAAGTTGACCGGATCAATGCGATACGATAAAAATCAGAATTTTGATGGGCGATTTACTCCAAGGTTTAGTGCGCTTATTAAAGTTGCACCAGAAAACTATATTCGTTTGTCTTATCAAACAGCCTATCGCTTCCCCGCAAACCAGGATCAATATATTAACTTACTTACCGGAGGCGATACAAGGTTGATTGGGGGACTGCCACAATTTGAAACTTTTTTTGGACTTGATAAAAACCCGGCTTACACTTCTGAAAGCGTTGCTGCTTACCGCAATTCTTTTGCAGCAGGTGCTACTAATCCGGCTTTGCTTGTACCTTTTAAGTTTGTTAAAATAAAGCCTGAAACAATGCAATCTTACGAAATAGGCTACAAAGCATTATTTGCAAAAAAGTTGCTGGTGGATATTTACGGTTATTATAGCAGGTATAAAGATTTTATTGGACAAAAGGCAGTTGCAAGGGGGCAAAGCGACAACCCACAAATAGCTGTTGCTTACCTTGTAAGTCCTTTTTCTTCAAGTAATTATTCACTTCCCGTTAATTCTACAACTCCTGTTAAAGCAACTGGCTACGCTGTAGGATTAGAATATGTTGCAGGATTAAATTATATAGTTTCCGGTAATTTCTTTAGTGATCAACTGCAGGATGTTCCTGCGAATCTTGTCACTTATTACAACGCTCCTAAATATCGCTTTAATATTGGCTTAAGTAATTCGAATTTGTTTAAAGGAATAGGTTTTAATGTTAACTACAGGTGGCAGGATAAGATAAATTGGGAGGGAACTTTTGCCGCAGGTGAGGTTCCTGCCTATGGCATGCTCGATGTAATGCTTGGATATAAGCTTACGAAAATAAAAAGCATGATTAAGTTGGGTGCTACAAATGTTGTAAACAAATATTACAGAAGCTCGTTTGGTAATCCTGAAATTGGTGGATTGTATTATGTTAGCTTCGGGTTTAATGTCCTGTAAAGGATTCGAGTTGTCTGTTTAGTATAGCTATTTCATCCCGCTAATACCTTTAGCGGGATTTTTCTTAGCTTAACTAAAATACTAATTACTCAATTTGGGATTGTAATCTTTAATCTTCTATTTTTGCCGTGCTTTTTATAAAGCAACTTTTTTATTCTAAATAATTCCACTGACAATATGCGTACAATCCTTTTTAGAGAGGCCCTTAGAGAAGCCATGAATGAAGAAATGAGAAAAGATGAAAAAGTCTTTTTAATGGGGGAAGAGGTTGCTGAATATAATGGTGCCTATAAAGTTAGCCAGGGAATGTTAGCTGAGTTTGGACCTAAAAGGGTAATAGATACGCCAATTGCTGAACTCGGTTTTACCGCAATTGCTGTTGGTGCTGCACAAAATGGTCTTCGTCCCATTGTTGAATATATGACCTGGAACTTCGCTGTTTTAGCTTTGGACCAGATATTAAACACTGCCAGTAAAATGCTTGCAATGAGCGGTGGACAGGTGGGTTGTCCCATTGTTTTTCGTGGTGCAAATGGCAGTGCAGGTCAGTTAGGAGCACAACACTCTACTGCTTTTGAAAGCCTTTATGCCAATATTCCCGGGTTAAAAGTTATTTCGGTTTCTAACCCATACGACGCAAAAGGATTATTGAAAAGTGCTATTATAGACAATGACCCGGTTGTGTTTATGGAAAGCGAGGTCATGTACGGTGAAAAAGGTGAAGTGCCTGAAGAAACGTATTATATTCCCATCGGTAAAGCTGACATTAAAAGACCGGGAAAGGATGTGACCATAGTTTCTTTTAATAAAATGATGAAAGTAGCGTTGGGCGCTGCTGAAGAATTGGCTAAAGAAGGAATAGAGGCTGAGGTAATTGATCTTAGAACGATCCGTCCATTAGATTGGATGACAATACTGGAAAGCGTAAAGAAAACAAATCGCCTGGTAATTGTAGAAGAGCAATGGCCTTTTGCGTCTGTAAGCTCTGAAATAACTTACCGTATTCAAAAAGAAGGTTTTGATTATTTGGATGCACCTATTCGTCGTATCACTAGCGCAGATGCTCCTATGCACTATGCTCCCAATCTTGTTGCGGCTTACCTTCCTGATGTTCCAAGAACTGTTAAGTTGGTGAAGGAAGTGATGTATTTGAAAAAATAGCTATTGAATTAAAAAGTGGTTGGTAATAAGTTCTATTTTCCCGGAGTTTAAAAAACTTCGGGAATTTTTATTTTTGCGATGAGCTAAACAAAATTGGCATACAGCTCAACCTTTTGCTTAACGTGCAACGTGAAGCAAATATTTCTCCTTAAAATAGTCTTCCTTAAAGATTTCATCAATTGGTATCATTCGTGGTCTGACAGCGCTTTCTGAAATTTCCTGCACAAGGTCACCTCCTTTAAGACAGATAAGTCCGTTGGCAAGTTCCTGCTTGTTTCCTTTTTTAATTAATGGATAACTCCATCTCCATAAGTCCTTAACAGGCGCTACCGCTCTTGAAACAACAAAGTCAAATTGCCTGTTTTTTATTTCTTCAGCTCGGGTATGCTGAGTAGTAATATTAGTTAAACCAATAGCCAAGGCAACTTCATCGATGACTTTCAATTTTTTAGCGATACTGTCAACAAGATGAAACTGAACTTCAGGAAAAAAGATAGCTAACGGAACACCGGGAAAACCTCCGCCGGTTCCGATATCGATCACCTTCGTGCCTGCTTCAAATTCAACAGTAGCCGCAATAGCAAGAGAATGAAGAACATGCTTTAAATACAAACTGTCGATGTCTTTGCGG
>JBBPZJ010000513.1:0-4297 GCA_038199395.1 Chitinophagales bacterium | reverse complement strand
TATACACTTTCATCAGTGCCTGTTGTATGCCAAGATCATCGACAGCAAAAACATCTTCACGACCCAACGTAAACATAAGTAACATTTCTACAGTCCATTTACCTACACCTTTAATTTGAGTAAGCAGATCAATAATTTCTTCATTACTTAGCGACAATAATTTTGTATCTGTTATATCATTATCAATACAAAAACGTGCGACGTTTTGTACATAATTTACTTTAGCATTTGACAGCCCGATTGCACGCAAAGTTTCAGGAGAAGTTTCCAATACGTCTTTAGGTTGCGGCTCATCCCCATTATAAATTTCAAGGAAACGTTTGTAAATAACTTTGGCAACTTTAGTACTCAGTTGCTGACTCATGATACTCGCTATTAACCTTAGAGGTATGTTTTGCCGCATCTGCAAAAGTGGCAAGGGTTCCCTTAATATTTTGGAGAGCTTCTTGTCTTTTTGTAAATGAATGAAATAATCCATTTTTTAAAATTAATACATACGACCTTATATTTAGTATTACCAAAATACTTGTATGAAAAATAGAAAACGAAATGGAGCTGCAATCAAGTTTTGCTATCTGTTGTTAATAACAGTTTTACCTTTTATGTCGCAAGGTCAAACATCAGATGAACATGCCATAAGACAAGTAACAAAAAAGCAGTCGGAAGCATGGAATAAAGGCAATATAGAAGAGTATATGAATGGCTATTGGCAGAGTGATAGTCTTATATTCGTTGGCAAAAACGGCCTTACATACGGCTACAAAAACACACTTGAAAATTACAAAAAAAGCTATCCCGACAGGGCGTCGATGGGGAAGCTGCAACTTGATCTACTACGGATAAAAAAACTTTCTTCTAACTATTATCAGGTAACAGGAAAATGGAGCCTAAAAAGAACTGTAGATGATTTGCAAGGATATTTTACGTTACTGTTTCAAAAGATCATGAACAGTTGGGTTATTATCTCAGATCATAGTAGTTGATCTTTCTACTCTTTGCTAAACCATAGCTTTTTAAAAATAATAGCAAGAAGTATAATGCTTATGACCAGCCACAAATAAAACAAAATATTACCGGCAGAAAGATGTTTACCAATAAAAGCATTGTCCCCTTTTATTGCCGCTGTCGTAGTGATAGCCAGCCAGCAAAAAGCAATTGTGAGGCTTTTTCCGATACGCTTTAAAAAAGCAACCATCTCCGGTTCCATCGAAAGTTTTTAAAAGAAAATTTATATTTATTGTAAAGTTAGCGCTAAGTCTTGTATTACTTCAGCAGCAGGTTTTCGAAGTCAGAGCTATCTCCATTAAAAACATTAAAGTCAACAGGCATAGTTATACCATTCACTCTTCCTCGTTCGTTGTGTTGCCAAAAAAGCCAGCGACGATTGATGCGCGGCTTGTCTTTCTCCAAATAATGAGCCGCCCACAATGGATAATCATCAAACTGCCTGGTCAAAAAGTTAGTGTAAAAATTTACGTAGGTATATATGATCGGCTTTACCTTATAATAGTCCTCCACCATGGTTAGCCAGTCTTGCACTTCCTTTCGCATTTTTTCTGGCCTTACGCCGTATAACTGCTCTATATCTAAAACGGGAGGCAAATCGCCCGGCTCAAGACTTACACTGCTTATAAAATTTTTTGCCTGCAGTTTTCCACTTTTTGTTGCCAGGAAAAAGTGGTACGCCCCTCTTGTAATGCCTGCTTCCCTGGTTTTTTTCCAGTTGCGTTTAAATAACCTGTCTGTATTTGCAAGTCCTTCCGTTGCTTTAATAAACGCAAATCCTATCCGTACATCGTGCACCTTCATTTCTTTTACCGAAGGCCAGTCAATGTAGCTTTGGTATTTGCTCACATCTATTCCGTGTATTGCATAACTGTCGGGTATATCTATTCCAAAAGCCGGATAACGAACAAACTTTGCATGATTAACTTTGGATGCTTTATACCATATATAAATTAAAGAACCGACGCCAATCAAAATAACAGGAATAAAAATCAACCAATTTTTGCCTGTGTTTTTCTTTTTTGATCTACGTTTCGCCATATCACTGCAGCATCTGCAAGAACAAATATGACTAATAATGCGTGAACTAAAAATGAAAAGTTTTACTTACCCCACAAATTACCCCTTCCGTTTGGCACATGTCATCAATAAGCCATTTTTATAAGTCATCCGTTTGGTCATCTAAATTTTACGATCGCAATACGCCTTACAAGCTTTAATTTTACATTATGCCTTATTTTAATTTAAATGACACTTTAAATTTATTTTCGAAAGTAACGCCAAAGCGAGGGTTCAATGCATTGAAAGTTTGGAGCAGTTATCGCCTCAGCAGATTAGTGGGAAAACCAATTCAATGGGGTTACCCTATTTCTGTTTCTTTTGAGCCAACCACATCCTGCAACCTTCGTTGTCCTGAATGCCCGAGTGGTTTGCGGGCATTTACCCGTCCTACAGGCATGCTTAAAAAGGATTTCTTTCGTCGTACTATCGATGATATTTATAAAGAACTTGTTTACCTTATATTTTACTTTCAGGGAGAGCCTTATCTGAATACCGAATTTTTAGATATGGTAAAATACGCAACAGATAAAGGCATTTACACTGCAACAAGTACAAACGCCCATTACCTTACCGATGCTAATGCACGAAAAACGGTAGAAAGCGGTCTTGATCGTCTGATTATTTCCATCGACGGCACTACTCAGGACGTGTACAAACAATACCGCGTGGGTGGTAACCTTGAGAAAGTAATACAGGGTGCAAAAAATATAGTAAAGTGGAAAAAGGAACTAAATAGTAAAAAGCCGTTTGTGTTCTTTCAGTTTCTGGTGGTGAAGCACAATGAACACCAGATAGAAGAGATCAAGCAAATAGCTAAAGAAATAGGCGTTGATCAGGTAAGGTTTAAAACAGCCCAGGTGTATGATTATGAAAATGATCCTAACAAACTAATACCTACCATTGAAAAATATAGCCGGTACCGTAAGGGCAAAGACGGTAAAATGAAATCTAAAAGCGGCCTCGGCAATCACTGCTGGAAGTTGTGGCAGGGAAACGTGATCTCATGGGACGGGCTTGTAGTGCCATGTTGTTTTGATAAAGATGCTGCGCATCGGCTTGGCAACTTACAGGTACAAACTTTTAAAGAAGTTTGGGACAACGACAACTATAAACAGTTTCGAAAAGAAATTATGACCAGCCGAAAAAACATAGACATTTGCGCCAACTGTAGCGAAGGTTTGAAAGTGTGGGAAGACTAAAGAGCTTCAATTATTTTAATTTTAATTATCTTCAACTTAACCAACTTTCAAAAATGAGAACGCATGGACATTGAAAAAGAAATTCCCAAAAGCTACTTTCGAAATCATCGCCATAAAGCACTTGTAGATGTATTGTTTACCTCTAACTGGATCTTTGAACGTTTAAAGAAATTTCTTGAAACAGACGATATCACTCCTCAACAATATAATATTTTACGCATACTTCAAAATAGTGAAACACCGCTCTCTACGCTAAAGATCAGAGAACAGATGATGGATAAAATGAGCGATACCAGCAGGATAGTAGAACGTTTGCTAAAGAAAAAACTGGTGAATAAGCAGACTTGCTCTTATGATAAGAGACTGGTTGATGTAACAATTAGCGAAAAAGGCTCGGAGCTTTTGCAGAAGCTGGATAAAAAAACAGATAAACTTGACTCTATTATTTCTTCACTCGACGATGAGGAGACCTATACACTTATTGAATTGTTGGATAAGATGAGAGAAAAAGAATAGCACGGGCTTTGCTTCAACAACCAAAAAAATATTTAAGAGTGTTTATGAGGATTTTTATTGTTTCTTTATTATTTATATTTTCTTCCCTTATTCTATCGGCACAAAAACCACCCCAATACGAGTTTAGAGCTGTATGGATTGCAACAGTCGAAAATATTGACTGGCCCAGCAAAAAAGGATTGACTGCAGACAAGCAAAAACAAGAATTTATTCGATTGCTCGACATGCATAAAAGAAACGGGATGAATGCAGTTGTTATGCAAATTCGGCCTGTGGCAGATGCATTTTATCCATCGCGTTTTGAGCCATGGAGTGAATACCTGACAGGTCAGCAAGGATTAGCACCCACTCCTTATTACGATCCTTTACAGTTCATGATTGAAGAAACACATAAACGTGGAATGGAGTTTCATGCGTGGATGAATCCTTACAGGGCAGTGTTTAGTCTAACCCGGTCTTCCATATCGCCCACACATGTTACCAAACTATTTCCTCAATGGTTCGTGACTTACGGC
>JBBPZJ010000512.1:0-12626 GCA_038199395.1 Chitinophagales bacterium | reverse complement strand
TCGCTGTGCTCAGAAGTTTTGCGCTTAATATTTTCAGAGCAAATAATATAGAAAATATTAGTCAGGAGCTATACTGCAACTCCCTTAACTGGCAGAGAATTTATAGTTATCCACAAGCAGTGTAGCATTGAACAGCCCTGGGCAATAACCTTTTTCATTGTTGTTCCTGTATTTTCTCAAAAAGTAATTTACTTAGTTTTAAGCCGGATAAGGATACACGATGACAGAGCCTTCTTTTTTTATCCCTTTATTTAATTATTGAGTTCGTCTTGTTCCATCATACCCAAAAAAATAGGTAACATTTGGCGCGTATATTTTTTGAGCCAAACTTTGTTTTTTATGGCATCATCAGTTGCGCACTCTTTTACAGTTGAAGAAAAAGAAACAGAGCGAACGGAAACATAGAAAAATTCTGAGTATCAACTTATAAAGCGAAGAGAAAAATAGGTACCTTATAGCCCTGCTTTATTCATTCTTTTAATTATCTAAAAACGAATTGCATGTCTTTTACACGCCGAAAATTTATCAATGATACTTCAAAGATCATTGCTGCAACCGGACTTTCAACGCTTGCACCAGCCAGTATGATTGCATCTGTCCGAAGTAATAATTTCAGTCCGGATGAAAAAATAACAATCGGTTTAATAGGCGCAAAAAATATGGGTTTTGGAGATTTGAAAAATGCCCTAAAACAACCCAATGTTGAATGTGCAGCGATATGTGATATTGATGATACGATTTTGAATGATCGCACAGCAGAGGTAACAAAACTTCAAGGCAAAGCTCCCATTCAATACAAAGATTTTAGAAAGCTCATTGATAATAAAGATATAGATGCCGTTATCATCGGCACGCCCGATCACTGGCATTGTCTTCCTTTTATATATGCCTGCCAGGCAGGTAAAGACGTATATGTTGAGAAGCCATTGGCTAACAGCATTGGCGAATGCGAAGTAATGGTAAAGGCTGCAAGAAAATACAACCGGGTGGTACAGGTCGGTCAACAGCAACACACCGGCAGTCATTTTACCGGGGCAATAAATTTTATCAAAGCAGGGAAAATCGGGCAGCTACGAAAAGTGAATATCTGGGCTAATTTTAATTATGGAGCAGGGCAACCTATAGTACCTGATGAACCTGTTCCTGCCGGAGTTGACTTTGAAACGTGGTTGGGGCCTGCTCCGGAACGTACTTTCAACAAGGCAAGGTTTCATGGTAGTTGGCGGATGTTCTGGGATTACGGGGGAGGATTGATGACAGACTGGGGAGTGCACCTGCTTGACATGGCGCTTTGGGCAAAAGACGTTACCTATACCCCGCTTGCTGTGACTGCAACCGGAGGCAATTTTTCTTTTCCTGATCGTGCCCATGAAACATTTGATACGATGAGTGTGAGTTACCAAATGAAAGATTATACTATTAACTGGGAGCATTCAGCAGGACTTCAACAAGGGCCCTATGGCCGCTCGTACGGCCTCGCTTTCGTGGGCAACGACGCTACTTTAGTTTTGGACAGAAGTAGCTGGGAACTTTTTCCTGAATATGACAACGAGAAGAAAACGACCAAGGTGCCTGCGATGCCAAAACAAGCAGGTCTCGATTCCCAAGCCGAGCATATGAAGAATTTTTTGGATTGTATAAAAACAAGAAAAGACCCGAATTGCACTATTGAAAACGGAAGGCTGGTAGCAGCGTACGCCCATATGGGCAATATTGCTTTGCGAACAAATTCGAGATTAGTGTGGAATGAAAAGGATAGAAACTTTGGTAAAAATGATGCTGCAAATGCACTGATAACGCCGAAGTATAGAAAGCCGTGGGTATTTCCTAAAGTATAAAACCCGGTACTTGGAAAGGGCTTTAGCAGAAGATCGCAGTTAAGCTTCGTTATGTATTAAAAGTACAAGTGTGCGACGCAACAATGTCGATAGAAATACAGGGGCTGGTAACAAAAAAAATGCTATAGAAAATTTTTACTGTAGTAGCATTTGCCTGTCTTCTTTCAATTGATGGATTATGAAAGCGGTAAAATATTGAAAGGGCTATTTACAAAATCTTTTCATGCTGATATAGATACGTTGTTATGGTTTGAAAAAGTGGACGGCTAATACATTTATGCGGCTTCCGTTGATACAGTTGAAGTATTGAGTGCTGCAATGAATAAAAAGATAAAAGCCGTGCTGGTAACTCCCACTGATTACGACAAAGGAAAAATTACCCCGTTGGAAGGGTTTGCAATGACAGCCGGTTTTAGGCAATGAATGCTTTAGGTCGAGCCGTTATTTTTTGATCTTGCCAATCTAATGAGATTCAGAATAAAATATCTACATTTAATTTAATTGGCCTTCAAACCAGAGCGGTGGTAATTTAGTTTACAAAGATGGTAAGATGAGCTATTAATTTACATCTCCATACAGCTATATCTTCTTTTGGTAAGTAATAATATTTTAAGCTTAAAGCTCTACTTTTAAATTTAAATATAAGCTGTAAAAATTTTTCGAAATTTATATCAACACTATTGAAATTTAATGAGCAAACCACTAACATATACAAGAGGTATTTATACAAAGTATTTCCGGCTAGTATTCTTATTTGTTCTATTGATTGTTGCTCCTTATTATGTAATTGCTCAAAGTGCGCAACAGCAATACATGCAATTGCAACAAAGGCTTGCAACAGGATGGCATACTTACAATCATCAGAATATATTAAGTCATGTATTAATGCCTGAAGGGCTGGCAGTAACCGTCAGCTTTAAAGCTCATAACATTGGCGCCTACAGCTTTTTAGGTGACGCGTATGTATCAGCAAAAGTAGAGCGGCCAGAAAAGATTACTCCCTTAGTCTTTGGTGCCGATGGAAGCTATAAATCGTTAATAGTAGAATGGCAAGGGATGCAGTGGCTGGTACAATCTACTGCAATTGGAAGCGATTTAAATATTTTGGTTACGCCTATAGTGTCTGTAACGCCAGCTCCCGAAATTGTTATTTCTGCGGGTTTCCTTTGGAATAAACAAGGAAGTGTTGCGAGAACGGGCAACACGCTTTCTGCTTCCGCCGGTAAAAAAATTATTATCAATCAGACGGGGTCAGTAACTACAACCTCGTTACCGTTACCTGTTCCTTATCTTTCTCTTAAGAATGATACGATTGGTATTTGTACTGGTACAGCCAGGAGCTTAGCGGCTATACAATCGATCATTAACCAACAAAGGGAAAAGTATGAAAAGGAGCTAAACACGTTTGGGCAGGTTGCGCCGCAGGTAGCGGCTATTCAAAATGCAATAGGTTGGAACACCAGCTACGATCCGTTGAATAGGCGGGTAGTAAGCCCGGTAAGCAGGTATTGGACAGAGAGCTTTGGCGGACCTTATGTGTTGTTTTGCTGGGATAATTATTTTGCTGCTTATATGGCTGGCTTGTTTAATAAAGACCTGGCCTACACCAATGCAATTGCCATTACAAAGAGCATTACACCGGGCGGTTTTGTTCCTAATTATACCGCAGGTGAAGATCGTGCTTCTTTCGACCGTTCGCAGCCACCCGTAGGCTCTACAGTCATCAGGGAGTTGTACCGGAAGTATAAAGAAAAATGGTTGGTGGAGTACTTGTTTGATGATTTGCTGACATGGAACCGGTGGTGGATAAAAGCAAGAACAACTCCTGAAAATTTTTTGTGCTGGGGATCTGATAGTCTTGGTGATCCTGCTGCTAATACGTGGCAGGGGGCAGCTTATGAATCGGGGCTTGACAACTCACCAATGTATGACAATGTTCCTTTTAATAAACAAACCCATATGATGGAACTGGCTGATGTTGGCCTGATGTCGTTGTATGTGATGGATTGTGAATCATTAGCTGACCTTGCAAAGTTATTAGGCAGAAAAGAAGCCGGTGAATTATCGCAAAGAGCTATAACTATCAGAGGTGCTCTAAGCAAATTATGGGATGAGCAATCAGGTCAATACCTCAATTACAGAACGGATTTAAAAGTATCCAACACTGTTACTTCACCCACCAACTTCTATCCACTGCTTATCAAACAAGCGACTGCACAACAGGCAAAATCAATGATAGAAAAGCACCTCCTTAATCCTGATGAATATGGAGGGGATTTGATGTTGCCATCGAGTGCAAGAAATACGGCGGCTTTTAAAGAACAGAACTATTGGAGAGGCAGAATTTGGGGGCCGCTTAACTTTCTCTGTTACCTCGGCCTTAGAAATTACGATGCAAAAGAAGCAAGGGATTCACTTGTTGCATCGTCTCTTCGTTTATTCAATACTAATTATAACACCTCAAACGGTGCAGGCATTTACGAAAATTATAATGGAGTTACCGGTAAAGGCCGTATGAAAGAAGAAAAGTTGAATGCTTCTGATAATTATTATCACTGGGGAGCTTTGCTGCCTTTTATAAGTGTGGTTGAGGCAGGCTATCTGGGTAATCCTCTAACGCCGTTAAAGTAAAATAGATTATCAAACTAAACAATAAAACAACATTGTATGAACCTCGGACTAACTGGCAAAATAATTATCGTGACGGGTGGAGCCAAAGGAATAGGAAAGGGTATTGCAGAAGTATTGGCTAAAGAAGGTGCGATACCCGTTATAGTTGGAAGAAGTGAAACAGATAATAATAAAACAGTTCAGGAAATAGAACAGGCAGGTGGAAAAGCATTTGCCGTAACGGCTGAATTATCAATTCCTGCAGAATGCGAAAAAGCCGTGGCAGAAGTTGTAAGCAGGTTTGGAAAAGTAGAAGGCCTGGTTAATAATGCCGGGGTAAATGATGGGGTTAGTTTGCAAAACGGAAACTATGAAAAGTTCATGCAATCACTTCACAGCAACCTGGTGCATTATTATTTGGTGGCGAAATTTGCATTACCGTACCTGATTCAATCAAAAGGGGCAATAGTAAACATTGGTTCTAAAACTGCTGAAACCGGCCAGGGAGGCACCTCTGCGTACGCGGCAGCGAACGGTGGTCGTAATGCATTAACCCGTGAATGGGCTGTTGAACTATTGAAATATAGTATCAGGGTGAATGCAGTAATTTTGTAGCTGAATGTTTTACTCCGTTGTACGAGAGCTGGGTAAGTCAATTTGAAAATCCACAAGAAAAACTTTCTCAAATAACAAATCTTATCCCTTTAGAGAAAAGGATGACGACAGCGCACGAAATCGCCAACGCGGTGGTGTTCTTACTATCCGAATGCTCAAGTCATACTACAGGGCAATTGGTACATGTTGATGGGGGCTATGTTCATCTTGATCGGGCATTGATTTAAATGAAGAAAGTCATTGAAAAAGGTCAAAACTATAAATGAAGGAAAAGTGGACGGAGAAGTGTTAGTAATCACATTGTGCCTGTAAATAAAACTTTGACAGTTAAAGTTTATCAGCGGGATATACATGAGTTTTAAAGGAGCTTCGTCTGGACTTCTCTCTTAATTTCCGCCGATGAGGGCAGTAATTTAATTGTCATTTTTCAAAAAGCTCATAGTGATTAAGAGCAAACATTTGCACTGGTCGCAGATATTGAATTAAGAGGGAAGGTAACAGACAAGTTCGGTAACAAAGGTTCAGGCCGCTAGAGCTACTTAAAGTATGACTGGAAGTCCACTATGCCTTACAAATCTTTATTGCACGCAGTTCTTGAAGATACAAACCATACAATTTACACGGCTTACTTTTCTGCACCTGAACAGGCAGAGTGGAAGAATGTAGTTAAGAGGATGGTTTATAGAAGAATAGCCAGTCGCTTAGTTACATTAGTAGTCGAAGGATTATCATTATACTTATTTACCTTTCCTGGCGGCAATCGTGTCAATAACCTTATTACAAGAACGTCTTATTTGAGCCATTGATCTCTTTTACAGGACCACCCCTAATCTTAATGCCTGGCATTACGAATTAGAGGTGGTTAACTGCCTTAACTATTCCTTCTCTTAGTCAAATACTATCTATCATAAATAGCTCTTAATCTCAACCAAGGTATCAATGAACGCCTTTTCTGTTCTGATGTTTTTCTTCCAGGCGAGGTCTCTTTCACACAAATCAATTTCTTTTTTGATCGTTGCGCCGGGCTTACCATCTTCACACCCCAGAACAAATACAGTGTCTGATATTGCCACGGCTGTACCTATATCATGTGATACGATGATGAGTGTTTTTAGTTCATCTGATAACGACACATCACGAAGCAATTGGACTACTCTGTCCAATACTAGGATATCAAGCCCTGAAAAAGGTTCGTCTAATAACAAATAGTCTGAGCCATTCAGCATTTGCTGGATGATGCTTGCCCTTTGCCTTTGCCCACCCGACAATTGTCTGGGGTATTTGTCCAGGTGTTCCGACAGGTCGAAATGCGCAGCATATTTGTTAATTTCTGTCTTGATATCACCTTTAAAATCCTTTTTTTTTTTGCTGCCAGTTCAAGAGATTTATAAATCGTACGCCACTCAAACAGGTAATAGTTCTGGAAGACCACACCCATGTCGCCTGCCTTTACAGGGTTGTTATTTTGTAACAGGATATTTCCCGACGTAGGTTTGGTTAATCCTGATAACAGTTTAAATAATTGTGTTTTTCCAATGCCGCTTTTTCCGATGAGTGATACCACTTGTCCCTGGCTTACGCCTGGCCTTACAATATCTTTTACTTCAAAATTTATGTTGCGCAGTATTTGCTTGTCGCCGTAAAATAAATTCACGTTTTCGGCTTTCAACAATACCTGCTTTTTTATATAGTCCATCATAACGGTTGTGTTTCAAGTTTAGAATACGGAAGCAGCCATTGCTTTAAGCTTCCCAATAAAAAATCAAAGAATAATCCTATCGAAAAAATGACGACCTGTAGTGCAATCACGTTTGTCAGGTCGTTGTATTTGTTGTATTTAATCAGTAGTGTTCCCACGCCGCCTTCGCTCATGCTAAGGCCTTCTACAAGCGTAATCATCAGCCACGAAATGGCAAAGTTTTGCCTTAGTATTTCAAATACCTGGTCTGCTTTACCAACTATAATTACTTCGTACAATGTTTCCCAGTTGTTGTAGCCAAGGGTTTTGCAGAGTTCGTATTGCTGCTTATCTGTTGCCAGGATAACTGCTAAAAACGAGGTGACAAAAAATGGTACAATACCAAACACCAACAGCGATAGTTTTAACTGACTTCCATCTTTAGTAAGCAGCGTAAAAATGAAGATGAGACCTGTCAACGTTAGATACCTGCACTTTACTATAAACCTTGCTATCGTGTTAAAAAAAGGCAATACAGATAAGTAAGAAAAGAATAGCGTGATAAGGATGGATACCAACATTGCTTTTAGTGTTAGCATGATACTTTCCAGTACGTTATCCAATAATAGTTTTGATGGAAGTAACTTCAATAATGCAGATGCAACCTGCATTGGTTTTGGGATCAGGCCATCTGATTTGAAATGCCAGAATAGAAGCGCTAACGCTATCTGAGTCACTATCATTATCGTTAGTGTTTGCTTGCGTATTCTTGCAAATGGTTTAAAAATATTTTTCATTGTGTTTTCGTTTTTAAATGTGGAGTATTAAAGAGTTTTATTTTTTGCGGCACCCTAAACTTCCTGTCAATGCTCAAGCCGCTGGGCTTCGTTCTTGCAACGGGACTCCACCCGCTTGTTTCCAAAACTGCTGCGCATGTTTTGGAATGCCTTCGCTGCGCTCGGCACTCAACCGACTGATGTCCCTTATGCAAGAACTGTTGTCAGATGAGTACTTAGAACTGTTGTCATACTGTACTTGCACGGTTAACATTATGTGCAGATTGGTTTAGCCTGTTTTTAAACTTACTCTTACTTCCCTTAATTTATTTTTATCAAAAATTGGATTGCTGCCGGATGAACAAAGGGTACAAGGGTGCGACGCAAGAATGTTCATGGCAGCAATCCGGTTGGGCTCATAAAAATCTCTCTGAGAAATGCTTACTCACCTAAAACTATTTCCACTCTGCGGTTTTTGCTTCTTCCCGCTTCTGTGGTGTTATCGGCAATCGGTTTGGTAGAGCCATATCCCTTTACTTCGAGCCTTGCGGCTTTTAAACCTTTCTTTTGCATATAGCTCTTGACAGCGTTGGCCCTTTTTTCTGACAGCGGAATGTTTACATCATTCGAACCACTGTTGTCAGTATGACCATAGATGCCAAGCTTTAAACCTTCGGCGACAACTGCTGATTCGAATATTTCATCGAGCAGCTTATAAGAAGATGGCTTAATGATAGCCGAACCAGTTTCAAACTCTACGGAATAAGACTTAGAAGAAACTTCTGATGTAATCTCACTCGCATACTTCGCCTCGATCGCTTTACCTTCCATCAACTCAGGATGGTTTGAAATAACACTGTTTAAAAAAGATTTGTCAACTGCCTTCTCATAGGCCATAAAAGTTGGCATAATAGCAGGATACATTTTCACCATCAGGTTTCCGAAAGTGTTGTACACTGCTTTGTAACGGTCCACCTTATCACTTCCCAGCCCATAGGTATTAGCCATGTCAGCCAGGTTAAAAACAGTTGAACCGCCCAGGTTTACTTTCAGGCCCTGCAAGTCTTTCTCCTCAACTCCGTTGTAGTATTTGAGCCAGTAAGCGGCATCTTGTTCTTTGTAAACATCGGCGCTTACTTTAGCCGCAAAAGCTTTGGCGTCGTTATAAGAGCGAACCTGGTCTCCTGCCTGAGCCAGCGCAACAATCATGTTCTCTACATCGGTTCTATGGTCATAAGCCCACTTTTTAACTGCAATGGTTTGGTTGGGCATTTGAGATGCATACTGTTTTGTGTTGGCTATTGTAACCAGTCCGCCTTTTTTCTGAGCAACATTTACGTCGCCGGGAGTCCAGGTGGCTACACCATCCACACTTACGGTTGTATCTCTACCGGTTGTTTTTCCATTGTCAACAATCTTTCTTTTTTCAGCATAACCTGTGATGTATTTATTAGGTGCATCCAGGAAATCACTTGCTGCAATAATGTTGATTGCATTAGGATCATAAGTAGTTTCGTCGGGATTAAGCCTCATACCATTGTCACCGGCCCATTTAATCAAGATGTTTACGTCGCCATCTCTTAGCACACCAGCCACACATTTTCCTATAGCACTTTTTGGATCTTGTTTCCACGACATTGGCCCCATCAACTGGTCTTCGCCATACGACTTACCGTGAGCCATTGGCAAAATGATAGGCTGATATTCAGCACCTAAAGGTTCAAGTTCTTTAGCAAGTGAAGTCATAAACGCAGGCATACCATCACCCATAAACGTGATTAACACGGCGGGTGTATTTGGATTGCTTTTATAATCCTGCGCAAACTTTACAAAGTCGGCCATTTGCTTGTTACAATCATCTTGTCTGATGTAAGTAACATCCAGCTTTGCATTATCAAACAAAGAACCTTTCGTTGTTCTTACGCCTCCATTGGCGTACATACCAGAGAACTGGCTGTTCCATGCCATTCTTTCCCAGGTGATTTGTGTGCCGCCGTTAACCGCACTTTCATCCGATGGCAGAGCAATTTTTGTTGCATTACCTGCCAATGATGCGTCAGGCGCATCTGGTAGTGCTACCTGGCCTACTTCTACTGATTGTCCTACTTCTTTGGGACGAGCCTGGTACCAACGTACACTTACAATAACAGCTACTACTACTACCGCAATGATTAACATTTTTCCTGCGGGTTTTAATTTTACAGACATTTTATTTCGTTTTAAAAATTTAAAAAATGGTTTTGTTTTTAATCTATCAGGCCTTTATACCTGTCGGGGATATTTACTCCTGCCAGCTTTCCTGCATTGCTATCCCTTGCTAATGCCCTGGAGGTATAATTAAAGTCTTTGTTCAGGTTAAAGTCATCTATCATTTCAATGGCTTGCGCTGACTTAGCTTTGTCCTCCAAAATTTTATCATCCATAAATCTTGAGGTTACATCAATGGCAGATTTAATGTTTCCTATCTTTTCACCTATGTTAACTTTGAGGATGGCGAGGGCTCTTTCTGCATCCCGGTTAAGGTCATCATCACCTTTAAATGCTTTCATAGCAGCCGACACTGCTGACAAACCTGTAGTAACAGAATAATACAGATCTTTCTTAGCTTCCAGATCAAGTTTTGCATCTTCGAGCATGATACCACTTTCATCATAAGCAGCATCAGAAAACTTAATCAGTTTTGTAAGGTCACCTACTATTGGCGATACATTATCTATGTATTCTTTACATCTCAAAACATTGTTTGCATACAGGTCTACTTGCTTGCTTCCCGGCTTTTCTGTTTGAATGATCTTTACTTTGTTTGCATTCAGCTTCATCTCCTTTTCTTTAGCACTCAGCTTATCCATCAGCTCAGAATGTTTTCCTTTCAGCTTGGCGCCTTGCTTGTATAACGTGTTACGGTCTTTGCAGCCTTGCTCTATCTTGTATTCAAGAATGCTGAAAGGATTTAATTCGATGGCAAGGCCAATGGTATAATTGGCAACAAACTCTGAGAAATACCTGATCGCTCTCCAGAACTTTTTGTTGGTTACAATCATTAATAGGAAGCCTAAGAATAGTCCACCGATTACGAGGTTGATTAAGTTCCATGTAACCCCAACCAGCCAGGGCAAAACATAGGTAAGAATGAGCCAGCCGATGCCCGCAAACAAGCTTACTCCAATAACAGTGGTAGCCACATTTTTAGGTTCAGAGAACCAACCAGGAATACCCTTTTTTGCCGCTATATTGTTTTCTATTTTCATGTTATTTTGTTATAAAAGGTTTCTAATTTTTTGAATGTTTGCCTCAATCTTTACTTTGAATTTTTCACTTTCAGAAGCGTAGCCGTTCAGGTTGCTATTTATCTTTTCTTCATTTTCTTTAATCTCGTTTCCGGCTAACATAATCTCGTTGTTCAGGTCATTTATCTCACGCGTTAAATCCTGGATTCTTTGCGACTTCTCTTCTAATTGCTTCTTCTTTAATTCTACCTTTTCATTCAGGGCAGCATTAATGGAAGCATTGAAATTTTCTGCATCGACATTTAAAATGTAGATGTACTGTTCAGCACTTTCAAGAAGCTTTTCTTTGTTTAATCCCTGTACGGAAAGTCCTGCAAAGGCAGAAATGAAACGTGTTTTTTCTTCAGGAATACTTTGCATTGCTTCTATCATTTTAGAAAACTCGTAGTAGTCGGGACCAGGAAGATTTGCTTCTTTAAATAAGGTATCGAAGTAGGTTTTAAACTTTTCGAGGCTGGCTTCAGGAGCGACATTCGTTTGCTGTGTTTGAGTAACAGTTGCTGTAGGTGCTGCTGGTATTTCAGGAGCTGATTCCTCTTCAATATCTACAAATGCAGATAGTAGTTTTTTACCGAAATTTTGCATGGTTGTTTGGTATTAGGTGGGTTAATAAAAGACAATAGACTGCCTGTTCACTCAAAAAGTGTTAATTCGGACTTTACCGTATTTCCGGTTTTGTTGGCTAATTTGTTCTTTTGGAAAATAGCTAAGCAGCAGGAAACTATTCCTGCAGAAGACCATAGAAGCCGGCCTGTGAGGTCAGGAAAAATTAAGAGACAATACTGTTGCAAATACTATAGTAAATAGCAGGGCTGTTATACGCTGTGGTATAAAACAGAAGCCATGTGCGGGCAACAGAAAGCACTTATTTTTTCTCTGAAAACTGGATTATTTGAACGTGCGATTTAGCCATTCAAACGTTGCACAGGATGACTTTTAAGTCTTTGCTTAAAGCATCATTTCAAGAAGTAAATTAGGAGGAAGGAACTTCCGGTGGTTTAACTCTTTGACGACTGCGAGCTAACAGAAATTCTATGTAGTTGTTCATCTTACATTGGAGCGAGGCTCCGTTTAATTGACTATGTAAATATACAAACTGTTAAATGTTATTGCTTCGTTTTTTCGCAAAATATTATTATTACAATGTTGCAAATTCTTGTTTAGCTAGTAAGGGATATAGTAAGTAAGATTCACGCAAAGGAAGTAAGATTCACGCAAAGACGCAAAGGAAAGAAACGTGCTTTTTTAGTGATACTTAGATAGTGATAGATCCACAATTCATCATCCATTTATCAAGTGCGGTACAAAGCGGCTTTGATTATCTGTTATTAAACTCTTGGGTTCTCTTATACCCATGCCTGCAAGCTCCTGGCCTATTGTCCAACTACCAATAACAGGATAGTTGCCATCGTAATTGGGTAAGGTAAACAGCTCCTGGAAGATGAAACCTTCTTTACCATATTCTCCTTGTGAAGCCTGTAATATTTCTCCATCTTTTACCATGTTTATATTTGCTCCTTCACGACTAAGTATAGGTTTTTTTACATAGCTGTTTAACTTACCTGCTTCAAAGTATGGAGGCAACAAGTTTGGATGATCAGGATATAATTCCCAAAGAATTGGAAGAATAGCTTTGTTAGATAAAATCATTTTCCATGCAGGTTCTATCCCGAAAGCACGGTTTACATCCAGCAAAATATTCATGGCAATTCTTCTTCTGCAAATAGCTGGAAAAAACAGCTCGAAGATCTGTTATTTCGGGATTATCATTTAATTGCAATTGATCTGCCCGGACATGGGAATTCATCGATTAGTAAAAATC
>JBBPZJ010000511.1:0-2908 GCA_038199395.1 Chitinophagales bacterium | reverse complement strand
CTTTCCTTCTGCTACTTGTTCAAACTGACTAGCCCCATCTTGTTGCCTGTCATTTAAAAGAGATTAAAAGCTATGAACGTTTACAATACATTTCTTTTCAATCTGTTTAATAACAGCAGGCCAGCAATATTTAATAAATCAGAAAAAAACAAAAAAAATTTTATGAAAAGAGTAACCAACGGATTTGGAGAGCTAAGTTTTGCCAATTTTAGTAATCTACTGGCATACATCATTCAATGCATGACAAACAACGCTTATTTCGTTACCCTTCAGGCACAAGTAGCGGCATTGATTGCTTTCTTGTCCTGCTGGGGTCTCCTTGCCTGGCCTTGTGTAAAAGCCAAAGGACCCTGCCGGTCTTACACAGCATCATCAACAAAGCTCTTCACAATGAACTGGTACAAATGCCATCTAATTTGATTTTCACATAAAACCTGGCACTGCTATATTTATAATCCTCCCGGTATTCCACCAGCGTCCATTTGCCACGAACACAATTCAAGTGTATGTGACTTATGTTTTGTAACAAAAATTCCGATAATAAACTGGATTTGTATCAAAGCTATCTAAGATTACTTTGTGTTTTTGTCCCTTCTTTACATCTCTTTGTGTTAACCCTTTTTCGATTGTATAAGTATTTTGCTCAACCTTTTTTCCTCTAACGTTTGATGGTTTCATAGGCCATAAGCCTTTTGACATTACTTACTATTTTATCCAAGTCATAGTTATTTTTAAGAGAAAATAATATACAATGAACATGATTGATCATAATAATATTTCGACAAAAATTAATAAAGTAAAAATTTAGTATGAGAATACTACTTAATAGATGAAAAGCTAAAGCAGCTATACCCCAAAACGAAGAGAAAGAAAAACGTGCGGTAGAATTGATGATTGCTAATAAAGAGCTTGAAGCATTCACTTATATTTCAAGTCACGACTTGCAGGAGCCTTTACGCAAAATACAAACTTTTGCCGCCCGCATACTTATGAATGAACAAGCTGGATTGTCTGATAAAGGGAAAGATTATTTTCATCGAATTCAGAATGCGGCAAGCCGAATGCAAATACTTATCGAGGATTTACTTAAATACTCACAAATTCAGGTGAGGGAACACAAATTAGAAAACATAGATCTTACTAACATTGTAGAAGAAGTAAAAACCGATCTGAAAGAAACAATTGAAGAAAAAAAAGCCACTATCGATAGTTCGCAACTTTGCAATGCAAACATTGTCCCTTCACAGTTTCGTCAAATGATGCATAACCTTATTGGTAACGCACTCAAATTTTCTGCCCTCGATCGACCCCCTCATATCGTCATAAAATGCATAAATGCTGCGGGCAGGAAGTTGCAAAACGAGCAGCATGACTTGCCGGAGGGAAAGCTATCAGCAGAAAAAATTATAATCACCTTACTTTTTCAGACAACGGGATCGGTTTTGACCCGCAGTACAAAGACAAAATTTTTCAGGTATTTCAACGCCTGCACCCCCAAACAGAATATACAGGAACAGGTATTGGTCTCGCTATTGTTAAAAAAATTGTAGACCATCACAACGGGTTTATCACAGCAACAGGCGAATTAGACAAAGGAGCAAAATTTGATATTTATATTCCAGCTATTTAACCCTTCACTAATACAATCTTGTTTTTCAGTTACCTGTTTAATTTTCCTGCCCAACAATTTGGAGGGCCAGAGTGATGCTACCGAAGCGTTACGAGCAGAAGTCATTCCCGGGCTTCGCTTATAGCACGCACCTAAGCATGATGAAGCGTTAGACGATATACCAATGCATTTCAATAACTATGACTTTCTGGTAAAATGATCAACCCTTATTTTTTATTGGCTTTATTGTTTGCAGATATGCATAAATAGCAGACAGATCTTTAGTGGTCATACCCGCATACATAATCCAGGGCATAGTTGTATTAAAATCGCTTTTGCCCAGGCTTTGCATGCGGTAAGAAGTATCGGAACACTGTTTAAACCGTTGTAGAAAACTCTCTTTACTCCAGTTGCCAATACCTGTTTCTTTATCGGGGGTAATGTTTGCAGAATGGGCTGCCGTTCCATTTGGAAAACCAAAAACTTGTCCACCACCAAATTCTGTTCCCGCAATCAGGTTCCCTTTCTCTGATTTGCTATGGCAGTCCACGCACCTTGCTGCGTCAGTAAGGTACTTTCCATAAAGCACTGTATTATTAGTGTCAGGCCTGGTGGTTAGTGATGCTTTAGCAGGCATTGTATTCACCAAAAAATTTAAAGGAAAGTCAAGCTCCCTCGCAGGTACTTCATTTTTTATTGGTGGCAGGGTACGTATATAGGCAATAATGCTATAAATATCTTCCCTGTCCATTTTACCATAAGTCGGATAACCCATCAACGGAAATAAAGCGTTGCCATCTTTAGTCTCGCCCATCGTAACGGCTTTAAATATCTGGCCGTCACTCCAGTTGTGCAGATTGTAAGGGGTTATGTTTTTAGAATATAAGTTGCCGGGGAACCCCATTTCTTTGGTGAATGCTCCACCGCCTGCACCGAATGTACCTGAAGCGATTGGACCGGCGTACTTACTCCAGTCCCGCTGACTATGACAATCCATGCAGATAGTTACATGATTGGCAAGATATTCTCCACGGGCAACACGGGCAGGTGTTATTTCCACTTTTATGTCAGGCGCTGCGCCAACATGGGGCAAAGCTTTTTTTACATATACAGCAATGGCAGATACTACTACCACAAAAACGAGTACGATGATGAGTACTACACGCATTATTTTTTTCATTCAGAAAAGTTTTGGTGTAGTAATATAAAAGTAATATATGAGGCTTGCAATAGCGGAAGTAAAAAAATTGCAGGAAAGAAGCCCCAACCGGTTGTGCTTCGAGGCAGACAGAGCCTTGT
>JBBPZJ010000510.1:0-2343 GCA_038199395.1 Chitinophagales bacterium | reverse complement strand
TTCCCTTGTTAATCTGACTTCAGGACCTGTTCGTCCTATTCGTGAATTAATACCTGTAAATAACATCACCGTAAAATTAAAATTGGATGGAAGATCGGTAGCGAATCACAAAATATTGCGTTGCCAGGGAAATTGCCAGGTGAAGACGAATGGTCAAACAGTTGAATTAAACATTAGCAAGCTTCAGGATTTCTTTGCGGCGCATATTCAAATGAATGCTTAGCCCCAAACCTTTAAAGGGGCTTTTTGAAAAATAAATAGGGATGTGGTTTTTTGCAAAATATAACTTGTATGGAAGAGATGTCAGTTGAGAAGACGAGGCAGTAGCATAAACGTATCAGCGTTCATCGAATTACAAAAGGTTTTAAAAGTATTTTATTCTCAATAATAAAAAATTTATGGCTAGATTCTTAAAACGGGGTAAAAGTTTTTCTGAAATACAAGAGGCGGATTCGAAAGTAAAAGAGATAGTAAGTAATGTTATTAAAGACATAGAAACTAATGGAGATTCTGCTGTTCGAAAATATTCAGAGAAGTTTGACAACTGGATCCCTGAATCTTTCCGTTTAAGTAAGGAACAAATTGAAGAGATTGTACGTTCGGTGCCTTCACAGGTTATTGAAGATATAAAATTTGCACAGCGGCAAATACGGAATTTTGCCGGAAAACAAAGAGCGTCTATACAAGATATAGAAGTGGAGACGATGCCGGGAGTGATCTTAGGCCATAAAAATATTCCTGTAAATAGTGCCGGCTGTTATATACCGGGAGGACGATACCCCATGGTAGCATCTGCTCACATGAGCATCTTAACAGCGAAGGTGGCGGGTGTAAAAAGGGTTATTGGATTTACTCCCCCTATAAAAGGTAAGATACCAACAGCAACGGTTGCTGCAATGCATCTGGCAGGTGCAGATGAGATTTACTTACTGGGAGGAATGCAAGCTATGGTTGCTATGGCGGTAGGTACAGAAACAATTGAACAGGTAGATATGATTGTCGGACCGGGAAATGCTTATGTTGCTGAAGCTAAAAGACAGCTATACGGCAGGGTTGGTATTGACCTTTTTGCCGGGCCTACAGAAATTTTAGTGATTGCCGATGAAACTGCAGACGCCGAAATGGTAGCGTGCGACATATTAGGGCAGGCTGAACATGGACCGACTTCACCCGGAGCATTAATCACCACTTCAGAAAAACTTGCCCGGGAAACCTTGCTGGAAATTGAAAGACAGTTGGAGTTTTTGCCTACTGCTGACCTTGCCAGTGTTGCCTGGAAAGATAACGGTATCATCATACTGGTAGCAGATGAAGAAGAAGCGCTGGCAGAAGCTGATAAACTGGCCTATGAACATGTGGAAGTGCTCACAAAAGATCCTGATTTCTTCCTGCACAACATGACCAATTACGGGGCCCTTTTTCTTGGTCCGGAGACCAATGTGGCCTACGGTGATAAAGTAATCGGTACTAATCATACCCTTCCCACAAATAAAGCTGCGAAATATACCGGTGGATTGTGGGTTGGGAAGTTCTTAAAGAACTGTACCTACCAAAGATGTACGCCGGAAGCAAGTGTTGTAATTGGAAAATATGCAATGAGGTTGTGCGAAATAGAAGGGTTTATGGGGCATAAAGAACAAGCTGCCCTAAGGGTTAGACGATACAGTAAAGTTGTAGAACCTGTTGATGAGTAAGGGAAAAGTAAGGCAGAAGATTATTTTTTGCAGGCAATCGTACAAAGACATTTTTCGACTTGTGGCCTTACAACTGAAGCGGCCTTCCCGATCAATTTGCTTTTATTATCTTTTTGCAATAGTTTAATAAGTAGACTGCATTTATTTAAACAATAATAGGTTTCTCATAAAATGAATTAAAAACAAACCATATTTCAACCAGTAAATAATAAACCATGGGAAACAATCGTCGAAAATTTATTGCAAATACTTTATTAGGCGGTATGGGTGCCGCTACATTACCTTTTTCGTCACTACAGGCAAAAGGTATTCATTCAGATTTTGATGCTTTTGATCCCATTTCAAGCTCTATGAAAGTTAAATATGCAAAGCTTGATCAGATACTTAAGCAGCCTGTTTTTAAAAAGGAGTTTTTCTCTAACCCGGTAATGATTAAATCGGTAGAATTACTTCGTTATAAAGACGACTTTTTGTGCCGTGTCCGCTCAATTGATGGAGCTGAAGGAATCTCTGCCGGACATAGTGGCCAAATGAAATCTCTTTATCCCATTTTTGTCAACCTGCTTCAACCTTTTTTTATAAATAAGGATGCAAGAGATCTTGATGAAATAATGGAGAAGGTGTATATCTACAAGCTAAATTTCCGGTT
>JBBPZJ010000509.1:0-2944 GCA_038199395.1 Chitinophagales bacterium | reverse complement strand
TATAAATCTCTCAAAAGCTCCGTCTGCAAAAAAATTCTCGGTGCCATCATAATTGCTGTTGCTGTTGTAGCCTGCGGCAAGATGTAAATCACTTATAACATACAAATTCTTTCCTTTAGAAGAAATGTTGATTTGTTTGTCGCCATAGATTACTTTTTCAGCCGATTCGAGATGTTCAATGGTATTGGTTGCCATGAAGAAAAATTTATAATAATTTGCTCAGGCGCAACAGATCAAAGGAGAAACGCACTATTAATAATACAAAATCTTTCGTGGAAATGCAAGCCTACGACATTCAGTCGCTTAATATCGAATTGTGCTCAAATGAAATATCTGCTGGTTATACTGATGCATATTCGGGAAATCGCCGGAACTAATATTATCAATTGCGAAGTTTGAAGACAATCCGCCACAAAATTATCATATGTTAAACATATTTTGTGCTCTTGCGCTTAGTGTAAAAGTTGACAGCCGCCTGTACCTTCGTAAATCAAATAATTATAACCTGAAGAATACAGTAACAAATAAAAAATGTTGGCTTATCTAAAATGCTTACGTTATATGCTGCGGGATGTAGTTATAAGATTTGAATCAACAGATAAATCACATGGAATCTACAAGAAAATTATTTCTACTTATTATTGCTGTATTTGTTACAGTTTCGGGCCTGCCGGCTCAAAATAGAACGCTCGCAAACGGAACCATCATCATTACGCTCATTGGTAAAGACACTATATGGCTAGGTGCCGACAGTAGAACGTCTGCCTTAACCGACAAGGGCTATACAGTCAACAAAAATGGAATGTGCAAGATCTATAGCACCGGTGATATTGTTTATGCGATGGCCGGCCATGTTCGCTATGTGGATAATAGCTTTAACTTTCTTGAACTGATGCAAAACTGCATCAAAGAACAAAAAGATTTTGAAAGCTCTCTGGAACTTTTTCAGCAAAGAGCGAAAATCGAAATTCCATCAATTCTTAAAAAGTTTTCAAGAAAAAGCATCAACACACTGATTGAGACGAACAGGGGATCTTTTTTAAGTGTAGTAGCAGTGTCTTTTTTAAATGGTGAAAAAAAGATGAAGGAGATAAAATTTTCTATAGAAGCTGCCCGAAAAAGCAAGTGGAATGTTTTGTACAAGGAAACTGATGGAAGTGACATCGGCTCTTTGAGGTTTGTAGGTCATGCTGCCAATGCTTCGAAATTTGTAAGAGAGAACAATCTTTTTTTTGGTAACGGAAAAAATATACCTGGTAAGATAAATGACCTCATAGAAATAGAATCAAAAAACTCTATTACTGTAGGGCTTCCGGCAGACGTTATTAGTATTTATGATGGGGGATATATAAGATCACTCTCAAGCGGGTTATGCAGTGAATAAACCTTTTGCAAGCATCCATCTTGCTATTTGCTTATTCACTGCTGCTTAAAGTTTTCATTAACGAAAGAATGATCATGTCGGCCCGAAAGAAATGAATGACGACAAAACTTTCTAACCCGGTTTTTATTAGTCAGAAACTTTCTTTGCTCTGTTTACCTTGTTTTTGTTACTGCTTCTACTACTTTTATTCTGACCTTTTAAAACCTTGTTAGTGCTGTTTGAGCGAACATTGCCTTGGTTGCGTGAACGCCGATGGTTTTGTTTAGCACCTGGGTTATTGTTTTGTTGATCCTGATTGTTCTGAATTCCGTTATTCTTTTTCAGCAGTTCATCTGAAGGATTTTTGCCGATCGCATTTTCAGATGCTGAACCTTGTGGCGAACCACTTAGTGAACCTCCGCCTGCACCGCCTGTTCCTATAGGACTGCCTGGAGTATAATCATGTGCCCCATGACTTTTAGGAACCAGTTTTCCACCATGTATCGCTGTTCCGGGAGGTAATTTTTTTTGGCCTTTGCCGGTAACTTTTGTGGAGCCCGTATTGGCTTTGCCCGCACCACCAGTGCCACTATTTTGTCCCGAACCTGTTACGGGTCGATTAGTCTGTGCATTTACTGAACAGTTGATTACTGCAAATGCTGCTATTAAAACTAAGTGTTTCATATTTTTTTTAGATATCAGACGCAAAAACACTGCCGTTTATCTGATTTTTACCAATCTAAGGTCAGTTCATTTATGTTCAAGGCTGAGCCATTGCTGAAACAGGAAAAGGGAAAAATTTTCCCCTAAGCTTTTAAATAGTGGCCTAATGACTTAGCATCCAGCTTCTCTTGTTGCGCACTTTTCTGCTATTGTTAGGTCAATTCTTTTTTTAAACCAGTAACATGGTGAACTAAAACGGACTAAGAACCATTAGCTCAATTCTGTATATTTTTTAAAATTATTAAGGATAGCTTGCCAGCCACCTCTCTGCAATTTCAATAGAATGGGTGTTTTCTCCGTCGAAAGTTTCAACGATTTTAGTTTCGTTTCCTTGCGAAGTAAAGGTGATGTTTACTTTTCTTGTATCCCCAAGAGTATATTCGATGAACTTACATTTTTCTACAGCATCGTAAACACCACCGAAATCAAATCCAAAGCTTCCATCTTTGGCTTCCATTCGTGCAGAAAATTTACCGCCCACCCTCAGATCATTTTCTGCACGGGGCGTGTGCCAGTCATCTGATGCGCTATTCCACTTTTCGATATGCCTTGCTACTGTCCAATATTCCCATACTTTTTCGATAGGCGCTGCTACTGTAGTTTCTACTGTGATAGTTTTGTTTTCTGTTTCCATGTTGCACTCTTTTTTAATGAAAGCTATCAATTATTAATAGAAAAAGCAATCCTAATAGAACCCCCGCTGTTTTCAACCTGGCTTATGTCATGTTAACCTTATTGCATTTTACTCATGTCCATATACAAAACATTCCACTTGTGAGCATCCAAATCGGTAAAGACGCAACCATACATCCCGCCTTTCATTTCTCGAGGTTGATGATTACTGCTGCCGCCTGCAGC
>JBBPZJ010000508.1:0-7359 GCA_038199395.1 Chitinophagales bacterium | reverse complement strand
TCCTTCATAAATCCCATTGATGAGTTGCTGGAGGTTGCTTTGCCAAATTGCGCAAGGCTCGCAATGAAGAACACTCCTTTATCATAGAAGCGACAATTTGAAATGCACGAAAAAGAAAGCGTCTTGCACATGGGCATCCTTCTCCTAAAGGAGAAGGAACGAGGATGAGGTAAAACTATTTGAATAATGAAAAAACGATTAAGTAAGAAATTTAGTAAGGCTTTCAGCTCATTGACATTTGCCTTTTTATCTCCATTATATTTTCCACAAAAACTTATGCTGCTTACACAGATACCACTAAGACACCTGATTACAATCTTTCAGTATTCGCTAATGATGAACAAGGTATTGTTAGCCCCTTGCTTATGGGGTTCAATATTGTTTATGTGTACGAGAAAGATGCACCCTGGAAGGATGGAAAAGATGATGTGCCTGCTTTACTAAAAACACTTAAAACAAAACCATTAAGATATCCCGGTGGAACTGTAACTACATTCTATCACTGGAATAAGTTAACTGGTCAGGGCTGGGCAGACAGTTGGAACCCGGCGTTTGATTCGTCTAAGAATACGCCTCCATCTGCTTATATGAATGTGGATGAATATCTGGCTTTAACTAAAAAACTAAACACGGAGCCATTGGTAGGAATTAATATGGGTTCGGGAAGAAAATATAACAGGGAAAAGGATGGGATAGAAGATGCAAAAAGCTTAATGAAGTATTGCATCAGCAAAGGTGTACGAGTAAAGTATTTTTATCTTGATAATGAACCGTACCAGCCAGATGCTAACTTTACCTACACTGCCGAACAATACGCTGAAAGCGTGAACGAATATGCTTCAGCAATGAGAAAGATTGACCCAGCTATTAAGATCATTGTAAACACACATCCCAATAAAGATCTTTATACAAAAACATTAGTGACCAATGCCGGTAAAAATATAGATTATGTTGATGTTCATTTTTATTGGAAATTTAAAAAAGCCACATTTCAAAACTGGAAGGCAGAACCTAAAATGACACACAGGGGTGAACTTCCTTACAGTGAACAAAGAAGCATTTTTAAAAAAATATTTGCAGAGGCCGGGCATCCAAATATTGATCTGATGGTACTTGAGTGGAACATTGGCCCTAACGGCACAGGAAATCCGGCTCCTACTGAAGCGGAGGCTGCATTGATGGTCGCTGAACAATTCACTCAATTTATACAGTCAGGTTTATATATGTCTTGCTTTTGGCCAATTTCAACTCCTCATAAATCAGATTGGTCTAACAGAACATTGTTGGATGCACAGGATAATTACAAGCCAAACAAAGTGTATGATATGTTTAAATTATACGCAGACGTTTTAGGCAAGGAACAGATAAAGACTACCGTTTCTGCTGACCGTCTTATAACAACTGCAGTCAAAAGCAAGTCGGGAGATGAGATGTGGTTATACATGGTAAATAAGAATTTGGATAACCCTTCAATAAATGTCAACATCTCATTAAATAATTTTAAAGCATCCGGTTTTAGTGCGGTAGGGTTTGAAAGTTCAGACACACGTGAAGGATCTCTGGACATAAAAAAAGTAGAGATCATCAAAAAAGACAATTCACATTTTACACTTTTTGTACCTCGTTTTTCATTCGTAAAAGTGATGCTTAAAAAGTAGCTGCTGTCTTTTAAAATCAATAACAAAATTGCCATGTCAAAAAAAATGTCGCGCAGAGATTGGAGTGTATTATCTCTAACCGGTTTAGCTGGTCTTATGATCCCTTCTGCATTGGTTTCCTGTAAAACATCGTCTGCTATACCCGCTTCATTAAAAGGCACTGCAGCCGCAAAAGATGCAGCAGCTCTGGGAGTCGTTATAGGAGCACAGACTTATAGCTTTAGAGACAGGAATTTAGATGAGGCTATAAAAGCGATGAATGAGTTAGGTATAAAAAGTTGTGAACTATGGCAGGGTCATGTAGAGCCACGAGAATTTATGTGGAAGGCAAAGTCAACACCAGCAGAAACACAACGCAAGGCAGAGGGATTAAAGAAATGGCGTTCATCAGTTACTATGGATGAAATAAGGGCAATACGTGATAAGATTAATAAGGGAGGCATATCTATACAAGCTTATAACGGACCTTTTGCAAAAAAAGACTCCGATGCAGAAATGGATTTGGTTTTTAGAACTGCTCAGGCTTTAGGAACAGATACAATTACTACATCTGCAACCGTTGATGTAATGAAAAGGGTTGATGCATTTGCTCAAAAATATAAGATAAAAGTAGGCATGCACAACCATTCGCATGTTGAAGACTCAAACCAGTTTGCGACCCCCGAAAGTTTCATCAGGGGCATGGAAGGTAATTCTGATTTTATCCGTATCAATTTAGATATTGGCCACTTTACCGCTGCCAATTATGATGCTGTTGATTTTATAAAAAAGAATCATGAGAAAATAGTGTGCATTCACTTAAAAGACCGTAAGAAAAACCAGGGCGCTGGTGTTCCTTTTGGAGAAGGTGATGCACCAATAGCTGAAGTATTACGGTTGATAAGAGACAATAAATGGCCCATTCCAGGTAATATAGAATATGAATACAACGGGGCCGATACTGTAGTGGAAGTGAAAAAATGCTTAGACTATTGCAAGAAAGTATTAAGTGTATAAAAATCAAAAAAGCTATTTATGAATACAGAAACAAGTGAAAAGAGTGGTGTAAGCAGGCGGAAGTTTATTGAAAATGCCGCGGCCTTATCAGCCTTCTTTATTGTGCCACGATTTGTTTTGGGAGGTAAGGGTTATACTGCGCCGAGTGATATGATAACACTGGGTTATATAGGTGCGGGAAGACAGGCGGTTAGTTTACAAAAGTCTTTTTTAAACACAGGCGAAGCTAAGATCATTGCATCCTGCGATGTGTATAAACCCAAGGTGGACAGTTTCGTAAAACAGGTGAACACTTTTTATGCAGATAAAGCCGGTCAGACAAAGTATGATGGCTGCAGATCTTATTCAAACTTCATGGAACTGTTAGACCAAAAAGATATAGATGCAGTGGTAATTGCAACTCCAGATTTTTGGCATGCTGCTATGGTAGTACGTGCCGCTAAAGCAGGAAAAGATATTTATAGCGAAAAGCCATTATCGCTAACAGTGAAGGAAGGCAGGGCAATGGTTGATGCTGTAAATAAGCATGACCGTGTTTTTCAAACAGGAAGCATGCAGCGGTCTATGCCCGAATTCAGACAGACTGTTGAGCTGATTAGAAATGGTTATTTAGGAGATCTCAAAACAATAAAGGTAAGTGTTGGAGGGCCTCCTGTTTCTTACAATTTACCTGAAGAGCCTTTGCCTGCGGGGTTAGACTGGAATACCTGGTTAGGGCCAAATGAATACGTACATTATAACAACCAGCTTGACCCTGTTCTCGGAGATTCTGTTTGGGGCAGATGGCGTGATTTTAAAGGATTAGGCGGTGGAGATATGACAGATTGGGGAGCCCACATGTTTGATATTGTGCAATGGGCTTTGGATATGGACAGGAGCGGTCCGACAGATATTATTCCGCCTGGCGGAGATGTTGCTTCGCTTACTTACAAATACGATAATGGTATTACGGTAACTAAAGAAGATTTTGGAAAAAAACATGCTATTCAATTTACCGGCTCTAATGGAGTATTAGAAATTCAGAGAAACAAACTGGTAACAACGCCGGTATCTTTAAAAGATATATTAATTGGCGAAAATGAAAAGCATGTTTACAAGAGCCTTAATCATTATAAAGATTTTTTAAATGCAATTCGTCAGCGCAGCAAACCCATTTCTGATATAGAGACAGGCCACAGAAGCGCTACCGTTTGCAATATTGGTAACATTGCCTTTGAACTAAACCGTCCATTAAAGTGGGATCCTAAAAAAGAGAAATTCAAAAACGATGATGAGGCGAATAATTTACTTTCGAGACCTATGAAAAAAGAGTGGGCTGTATAAAAGTTATACTTCATCTTATATAAAAAGGTATGATTTTCTTTTATGAGCCCCCCAACACAGTCTGATTGTTTGGGCTGCCATGAAGTTAAAGAGAAAAATATTGGTCCTACTTATGTTGCTATTGCTGAAAAATACACACCTGCTAAAGAGAACAACAAATATTTGACTTCCAAAATCATTAAACGAGGAAAAGGTGTATGGGGTGAAATTCCTATGACACCGCACCCAACAGTAAGCCAGGCTGATGCTGCAGAGATGGTTAATTATATTTTATCATTAAAAGGAGTTAAATAGTTTATAAGTCAAATCACCTTATAAACTACAATGGTTTTAATCCACAACTCAACTAAACCAGTTAAGTAAGAAATCTAAATTACCATCAGTGGATTGGAGATAAGGAATTTTAAGATGTATGTTGAAGAGCATAGAATAAGCAGAGCAAAATCTAATAAATCGCTTACGTTATGATAAAATATTATTACAGGTTTTTAAGGGTTTTTTTGTTAGTTAGTATTCATTATAGCTATGCACAACCAGGCAGCAGTAATACTAACAGACCCAATATTCTCTTTATTATTTCTGACGATCACGCTTACCAGGCAATAAGCGCGTATGGAAGTAAATTAGCAAAAACACCTAATATTGACCGGATAGCAAACGAAGGAGCTATATTTCAAAATTCATTTGTTACAAACTCTCTTTGTGGACCAAGCCGTGCAACATTGCTTACCGGAAAGTATAGTCATTTGAATGGTTATAAGGCTAACGAAGAAAGGTTCAATGTAAATCAGACATTGTTTTCAACTGTATTGCAGCAAAATCAATATCAGACTGCATGGATAGGAAAATGGCATTTGGGAACGCTGCCAAAAGGATTTAGTTACTTTAATATATTGGTTGATCAGGGATTTTATTTTAATCCGAATTTTATAAATACTAATAATGATACAACAACCTATAATGGATACGTTACGGATGTTATTACTAAGTTTTCTTTAGACTGGTTAGATAAAAGAGACAAGTCAACCCCCTTTTGCCTGGTTATAGGCGAAAAGGCAACCCATCGCAGTTGGATGCCGGCTATAGAAGATTTAGGTGCTTATGACAATGTAAACTTTCCTTTTCCATCAACTTTTCACGATGATTATAAAGGCAGGGTTGCTGCTCAAAATCAGGAAATGGAAATTGGAAAAGCGATGCGCTTAAAAGAAGACTTAAAAGTTGACATGGAGTTTAAAGGCCCTGCCTATAAGCGTTTTACTGCAGATCAAAAGAAAGCATACGAAGATTACTATCTAAAAAAGATAACTAAAGAGTTTAATGAGAAAAAACTAACCGGTGAAAGTTTAACTCAATGGAAGTATCAGCGTTTTATGAAAGATTATCTTTCAACTGCTAATTCACTTGACAGAAACATCGGAAAAGTTTTGGAATATCTTGATAAAACCGGGTTGGCTAAGAATACGGTTGTTATTTATGTTTCAGATCAGGGGTTTTACTTAGGCGAACACCAATGGTTTGATAAGCGTTTTATGTACGAAGAATCTTTGCGAACTCCTTTTGTAATGCGTTATCCCGGTGTGATTAAACCAGGCACTTCCATCAATCAGTTTGCATCAAATATTGATTGGGCGCCTACCATTTTAAGTATTGCAGGCGTTAAACCTCCGGCAGATATGCAAGGCGTTTCTCTTTTGCCGGTAATAAAAAGTAATGGTAAAAACATTCCCTGGAAAAACCAGGTGTATTATCATTATTATGAATATCCTCATCCTCACCATGTACTTCCTCACTTTGGAATCAGGACTGAAACACATAAGCTGATCTGTTTTTACGGAGATAAAATATCGTGGGAGTTATTTGATCTTAAAAAAGATCCGCATGAGTTAAACAATTTATATGGGGTAAAGGAATATGAAAAAACAACGAAAGAACTAAAAGAAAAGCTAAATCAACTGATTAAGCAATACAATGATGAGGAGGCACTTCAAATCTTTAAAAAAGGATGATTTTAAAAACTCATTGTTGCAGATAATATTCACATCCTGTTATAGTTGGTTTTAAAAAAAAGCAAGAAAAACTTTACCGGAAACATAACACTCCTGTTAGTTTTATTTCTCTATTTTGCAATAACAAGAGCTTTAATATAGCGCATAAAATAATTTCTGGTTAAAAAGATATATTAAAAATATGCGGATTAAAAATATTACATCTCTTGTGGTCTTACTTCTTATTTTCCTTCAGGCTTGTAATTCTTCTTCAGGACAAGAAAAGAAGACGGCTGTAAAGAAAGCTGTATGTTCATCCAAAATTCCTTCACGTTTCAATGCTGTAAGCTATTACCAAAAATCTGATACGACTGCAATACATTCTTTCAAAAAGAAATTATCTTGTTGCAAAGGTGTTCCTTCAAGATTTAATTCATTGGTTTCAAATCCGCATCAAAAACAGGTACAATAAATTATTAATAAATCTGGATATTGGAATAAAAGATACGTAATATGCCGACTCAAATTTGATATTGGAGACATTGTATTTTCGCCCGGATTTTTTCAAAGCTTGTTGCATTTACATTTGTTTCCTTTACCTTGTTAGCTGTGATACCGGACATTCATATTTGGCAATCTTTTTTGCAGGGAGACAAATCATCTCTTGAGCAATTGATGGAGTTGCACTATAAGTCGCTTTTTAATTATTGTTCAAAGTACACTTCTGATATTGAATTGGTGAAAGATTGCATTCAGGAACTTTTTATTGGTCTTTGGGATAGAAGATCCCGGTTGAGTACAAATGTAAATCCCCGGGCTTACCTTATTGCCTCAATAAGGCGAGCCTTACATAGAAAAATAGAATCGCAGAACAGATTTTTGAAGTATCAGGATAAGGCGTATGCTTACAGATATTTTGATTTTGAAATATCAATAGAAGAAAAAATTATTGATAATGAAACTGTTCAGCTACTTGCGAAAAAAATTTCTGCATTAATTTCAACACTCCCAAAAAGACAGAAGGAAGCCATTTATTTAAAATTTTTCGAGGATTTAAGCCGTGATGAGATTGCGGAGATAATGGGCAACAATCCTCAGACAGTATCAAACCTGCTGCAATTAGCATTGAAAAAATTACGGGTTGATCTGATAGTGACGTTGTTTATACTAATAGCCCAAGTAATCCCACTGCTTTCTTATAAGTTTATCAAATACTTTTGATAATCACTATTCAATTAATTAAATAGTACAGCTTATACAACTTTATAAAAGAGATACCTGTTTTTATAAAAATTACTGATAGTTATTTTTAAGCCGTTAAAATAATTATAAAAAAAATGGTATCAGTTTATTAATATCGTCTCTTAAAATATTAGCCACTTCTTAATTCATTC
>JBBPZJ010000507.1:0-3191 GCA_038199395.1 Chitinophagales bacterium | reverse complement strand
TTTTTCGTTTAACCAACCTTGTTCATAACACTTTAGCTTTTAACGACCAGCACCAGCGGGTAACAGGCCATGCTGCTATCACCAGGTCTTCTAACAATCCTTCTTTTATGAATGCTGTTACCGATATGTCTGCTGTATACAATGGTGCTGTTGCAAAAGCTGTTCGGGGACTAGGCATCGTTGACAGGAAATATGTAGTCGTACGTGATGAAATAGAAACGCTTCCGGCTGAAACAACTTTGCGCTGGACGATGCTTACGCCAGCCGATGTAAAAATAACAGGCCCTAACACGGCAGAGCTTACGAAAGATGGTAAAAAATTACTTTTGAAAGTGCAGGAGCCCGCAACTGTTACAATGAAAACATGGTCAACCGATCCTCCTCACGACTATGATGCACCTAACCCCGGAACTACTTTGGTTGGTTTTGAGGTGAGCCTGCCTGCTAACACTAAAAGCAATATTTCGGTGGCACTTATTCCGGGAGGCGATGAAAAGAAAGCAGGCACGCAGATACAACCTTTGCAGAGTTGGGGGAAATAATTTGAACGCCAGGTTGAATGTCGAAGGTGGAGCGACAAAAGTTTACGGTAAAGTCAGTTTTAAAAAACCTCACCCAGATTAACGAAAAATCCTTTTGAACCGTTTTGTCCGAACGCGTAATCGATACAAAGATTTGTGCCGGAATATTTATTTAACCTAATCCGGGCACCGAAACCGTAGCCAGCAAATATGTTACTGTACTGTTGTGACAAATCGCTTGAAAAGTTCTGCATATTAACAAACATTACTCCACCCAGCAGTCCATTTCTTGTAATTCCAAAGCGGTATTCACTTTCAAAATAAAGCATTTTTCTTCCCCTGAAACGTGCCTGTATGTATCCTCTTCCTGTATTGTAAGTATCGTCCCAACCGGTACTTGGAAGCAGTAAATAAGGAGGAGTACCGTTAATGGTTAACCAGTCAAACATCCAAAATGCAAGTACATTTTTTGATGTTGAAGGAAAACGCACATAACTCCTTGTATCAATTTTTAGTTCGTGTGAGTTACTATCGCTTCCCAAAGATTTGAAATTAGATCGATAAGTGATGGAATAGTATGAACCTTGCTGCGGGTTTATCTGGTTTAGCCGACTGTCATATATAAACCTAAAGGCTGTTCCTGTTGCAGTTTCTTCTTTACCCAATTCTCTCGCTATCAGGCTGTTTACCTGTCTCGATACTTTGTCTTCTACCTGTACATTCCAAAACTTATCAAAATAGTAACCTAAACCCAGGTAAAAATTATCAGAAAGTGCCCTCATTAAAGTCTGGTGGATTTTAATACCCGAAAAATTGATGGTAACACCTTTATTGGGATCAGTTCTGCCGCCAAGGCCGTATATAGAGGAAGGATAGCTTATAAATCTCACGTCGGTAATAAGATTATATCGGTTTCCCTTAGTCCAAATATTAGCCTGAAACGGAATGATGGTTTGATTATACTGGGAGTACGTAATACTCGAGCTAAAACTAGATATTTTAGTCGCTGCGTTAGTATCCGTATAGTACGCCATATTGCCACTTAAAACTCCGGCGAAGCCTGTTTGCAACGTATATCCGACAGCGGGTATAAATGAAAAGTGTTTGCGCAGGTCTTTAGTTTCTTCAACATTCGTTTCTGAAAATTGTCGCCGCTTAAAAACACGATGCAATACATCTCTCATATCCTGTTCAGCAACTACTCTTTTACCAAAGGTTTCTTTTGAACTTTTAAAAGGGATAGTCCCTGTATCAGATTGTGCATATACTTTGGTGCTTGTAAGAAATATGAGCGTAGCAATGGTCGGGATTATTAATTTCACAGGTTTAAATTTTAAAAGCGGATCAATATAAACGGTATTTGCACGGGCAACTAATATTTAAAAATTAAAAAATAATTTGCTTTAGCACGAAATGACCGATAAAAAAGCCATTTCGATCTGAAGTTAGTTTTCAATGCAAACCAATCCCTGCAATGTAGCCTTATGTAGATTATAAAAAGCTTGCCCGGTATTATTAAATATATTCGGTGAAAAAATAAAAAGTAGACTTTTGAAATCAAGAAAATCTATTCATAAAAAATCGATAGCAGTTAAATTAGTACTCTTGGCATCTTTTATTTTAATATCGAATGACTTAATTAAAAAAGCTTCTGTTTTCTCAATATTTCTATTGCTATTGTCAAATACAATCATTGCCCAAAACAAAAGAGCAAATGGTTACAAAGGAATTTGGTTTACACTCGGACAATTTTCGCAATACGGCGACAAATATTCCGGCGGCCTCGGAACTTATACCTCCAGCCATATTCCAATTGCCATTTATTCAAAACAGGTAAATAAGACATTCTTTGTTTATGGTGGAACAACGGAAAAAGATGAAAAGCACCTGCTCATCATGTTATCTTATTATGACCACCAACAAAAAAGGGTACCGAAGCCAGTTATTGTTTATGATAAGGAAGGGGTAGATGATCCTCACGACAACGCTTCAATTTCAATTGATGACAAAGGCTACATATGGGTTTTTGTAAGTGGCAGAAATACGAGCCGTCCAGGAATTATCCTAAAAGGCAAAAAGCCATATGAAATTGATGATTTTGAAAAGATCAAAGAGGGTGAAATGACGTACCCGCAACCCTGGTGGACAGATAACAGTTTTTTCTACCTCTTTACAAAATATACAAAAGGCAGGGAACTGTATTGGACGACAAGCGCCGACGGAAGGGCATGGGAGCCCGAACACAAATTGGCGGGAATGGGAGGGCATTACCAGGTATCGAATGTTTGGAAAGGGAAGGTGGTCAGCGTTTTCAATTATCATCCGGGAGGTAATGTGGATAAACGTACAAACCTATACCTGCTGCAAACCACTGACAAGGGTAAGACCTGGACTACCATTGATGGCCAACCTGTTCAAACGCCTTTAACCGATGTACACAGTAAGACGCTTATAAAAGATTATGAAAGCGAAGGCAAATTGGTTTACCTGAACGATGTGAATTTTGACAAGGATGGCAACCCGGTGATACTTGCAGTGATAAGCAAAGATTTTAAACCCGGACCACAAGGAAACCCGCATGAATGGACCATCATTCATTGGAAGGATGGCTAATGGAATTTTACTAAGGTTTGCGAGTCAACACACAATTATGATATGGGCTCTTTGTAT
>JBBPZJ010000506.1:0-3761 GCA_038199395.1 Chitinophagales bacterium | reverse complement strand
TGGGCGGTATTTATTATAGTGAATTAAAAAACGATAGTCGGAGATGTTGATTGATACGCAAATATATCAGAATTTTGCTTCCATTTAGTAAGTAAGTAACTTGGTAAAGTAGAACTAATAACTATTATTGAAAACTATGCCCTATGAGTAAACACGCAGTGAATTTGCTGTTAAAGAAGTATTATAAGTTTTTAATGGCCTTGGAGCAGGTCCGCCGGTAACAACACCGGTTTCGGAAAAAGTAGCACCGTGGCCGTCACAATAAAACCGATGGCTGTTTGGTTGGTATATAACGGAAACCGTTTCGTGCGTACATACTTGTTGAACGGCTATGTAAGCACCGGCGAGCGTACGAGCTACAATAACGCCGTCTTTGTATATATAGCCTCCATTATTTAGTAATACTGCGTTAGCTGCCTGACTTAAGTCAAGCGTAAAATCTACATTAGCCGGAGCACTGGTACCCGAGTTTACATTCTTTGCACATCCACTCACACACGATGCCACTGCAATGCCGGCTGTACTAAAACCAATCAACGATAAAAATTCTTTTCTTGTCATTTTAGCTTTCTCTTTATATGTTTTTAAAAGCCCGTTCGGTCATCTATTACAACGTCACTTAAAAAGTTTACTTCAATGCCGTTACGATTAGCATGAACCTCTAACCACTTTAATGATTACTGCATTAAAACTGTATTCTAATGTAGATGTAGTAGTAAAAACGGAAGGTTGGGTAGCCTGCTCAAAATGTTTTGTTAATGGAGAAACAATTATTCTTGTTCGAATAAATTGTCAATTTATTAACCCAACCGGTTTTCTACCAGCAGCACGGGCGCAAGAGAAAAAGCCATACTATAACCGGCGGCAACTATTATTCTTTCGACAGCACTACCAGCCGACGGGAACCTATGTAGTCAGAGCAGTCTTGACCGATAGGGTGACCACAAGAAAAATTATGAAATTCTAATCTAAGAGAATGTAAACGGCAGGTTTAGGTGCATGTTAAAAGTTCTTTACAGTAGCCTTTTTCAGAAACATCTTTTAACAATCAAAAGGCAGCTAAAACTAATTTTTTGCCCGTGTTTATTTCATTAGCCTCATTACGCAAATTGATGTGTTCTCGTTTCGACGGGAAGAAGTTTCCTGCGCCCAATTTCATTAAGATTTTCTTCACAATGATTATAAGGATATTTGTCGTGTTATCTATTGGTTTTTGAAATAATCTTCTAACCATAAAATCTTCCGTTTCTAACAAAACTCTACTTAACGTTTTTTATTGATCATTTTTTTCAAACTTAAGCTATGAGTTCTGTTTGCAGAATAACCATTGTAACTGTTTTTCTTTTGGCAATTTTCCATTCAAATTCTTTTTCCCAATTGACTTCGTCGAAATATGAAATAGGCGTAAACCTGGGAACGCTTGTTTACCAGGGAGACCTGGCAAGCGGTGCTGCCGGAGATTTCAAGTTGCTGAAACCGGCATTGGGTATATATGTTGGTAAAACGTTAGATAAATATTTTGCACTGAGAGCCAACTTTTTGCTAGGAAAATTAGCCGCAGATGACTCGAAATATTCCTCACCGGCATGGAAGCAAATGAGAAATTTTAACTTCAATACCTCCGTTGCCGAACTTTCCTCTACATTGGTATTTAATCCTTTAGGAGAAAATAGCAACGACAATTTGCACCGGCTTTCCCCTTACGTCTACGCAGGAGCCGGCGTTTCTTTTATTAAAGTGAGAAGAGATTGGAGCAACCTAAACCGCCCGGCCTTTGATGCCAAATCTGAAGTAACTACCGGTTTGCCAGTTGATAGCGCTCATTCGCTCCCGCGGGTTATTCCTGTTTTGCCGGTTGGTGCCGGCCTTCGTTTTGCGGTAAATTCTCAGCTTTCTTTAAACGCAGAGGCTACTTACCGATTTACCGCTACCGACTATCTTGATGGTTTTAAATATGCCGCCAATCCCAACAGAAGAGATAGTTATTATGGCGTTGCTATAGGCCTTAGTTACCGGTTCGGGGGATATAAATGCCCAAGGGTGGCACAATAGTCTTCGTTCCCGGTCTTTTTGCCTTTGTCGCAACATTTTAAATGTTTACCGCATTTTTGATTTTGCTGCCGGTGAATTGGAGGAGAATTGCTGTTGATTTATAAACAAGTGATTGAGGAGTGGTAAATTTTTTTGATACCAACATTGGTTTTTAATTAAGCATTCTTGCGATGCTCCATTCGTCCGCAGTAGTTCTATTAGGCGTTGTGATAGTTGTAATTGGTTTTAAGAAATTTTGGAGGATTTTAAAAACTTTTATTGATTGTAAAGACATCAGGTGTAATAAAATGTATAAAACCGTTGCTATGAAAAACGGCAGATGAACGGAGCGCAACACCGTACCAATCACGACGATAGCTTAGGCTAAAAAAAATCCGTCAATAAAATATAGCGAAAACCCAACCATTCTGTTAATACAGGCATTGTTGACGGTATGCAGAAGTTGTATAAATGCCTTTATGATCAGATGGACACTGTAAAAAATTCAAGTTACATAACAAGTAAATAAAACTGAAGCCAGTTGTCGTTCAAGAAAATTTAAATATTTCCGATAAAAGATTAATTAACCCAACCCTTTCTTATTATAAGGCATCAATGACAGAAGCACCAGAAATAGCACAACAAACTCAATTGCTTATAGAAGGTTGCTTAAAAGGTGATCGGTTTTCACAAACCAGGTTGTATAACTTATTCAACCAAAAAATGTTTGCCGTTTGCTTACGGTATGCAAAAAGCAGGGAGGAGGGCGAAGAGATTTTGCAGGAAGGTTTTATAAAGGTGTTCGAGTTTATACACCAATATAAATTTGCAGGATCGTTTGAAGGATGGATGAGAAAAATAATGGTTAACTGCGCTCTACAAAAATATAGAAATAAGGGGCATCTGAGACCGGTAGTAGATGTGGATACAACTACTTTGGCAGACAAAAGTCACGATGAAATTATTTCTTCAATTGGCACAAAAGAGCTGCTAAATATGGTGCAGCAATTGCCGCCTGCATATAAAATGGTTTTCAATTTGTATGTGTTCGAGGGTATGAAACACAGGGAAATTTCTGAACTTTTAGCCATTTCTGAAGGCACCTCTAAATCTAATCTTTATGATGCAAGAACCTTGCTGCAAAAGGCGGTTAAAAACAGTTTACAGTCATCTAATGTAAAATCGATTAAAGCATGAGTGAAAATCTACCCAATATTGATGATCTGTTCCGGAAAGCATTAGACGAGCACGAGGATACCCCTTCGGCTGACGTGTGGGCCAACATAGATAAGCATCTCGATAAAAAGAAGGTGGTTTTTATATCGAAGAAATATAAAAAGCTGAAGTGGGTGGCGGCCGCTTTGCTTATATTTTCTGCCGGGATGGCAATGTACACGGTACACGTAAGAATAAAAAATAAGGAACTGGTTAGACAAAATGAAATTAACAGGAAGAGAACCCTTAAAACAGGAGTGGGCCAGGAAAATAAGGATCGAACTGATAATTCCGGAAGCACTACGGTACCACTGACAATACCAGATACAATAGACCAGGTCAGCAAAAATGTTACCCCGCCAACCAGGGAAGATCTTGCTGTTAAAACGCCGGCAGTAGGTTCCGAAGTTAAAAAGAAACCAGGGGTGGAGGTAAAAGAAAGACCGGAAGTGTTCAAAGAATCTGCAGAAGAAAAATCAGACAAAGCTTTGTCTGCAAGTACTAAAAAGCAGGTT
>JBBPZJ010000505.1:0-10498 GCA_038199395.1 Chitinophagales bacterium | reverse complement strand
GATAGGGTTAGTACTTACTTTAATCAACTTTCTTAAAACAATTGCCTTTAGAAAAACAAAAGAAATTTATGTTTCCAACTGGTATATAGTGGCTGCTGTTATGTTTGCCATTGTTATAACCATAGTTGCCTACGTACCCTTTTGGCAGGATGGATTGGGCGAAACCATTACACAAGGTTATTACATGCACCAGGGCGTAGGCATGTGGTTCATGCTGTTTACTTTAGGGCTGGTTTATTATTATTTGCCGCAACAATTAAACAAACCTATTTATTCCTACAGTCTTGGTATTCTTGCTTTCTGGTCGCAAATATTTTTTTATACGCTAATTGGTACACACCATTTTGTGTTCAGTTCTATACCGTGGTCGTTGCAAACAGTGGCTATTGTAGGCAGTGTGGGTATGGTGCTTCCGGTGGTAGCAGGCACCACCAATTTTCTTATGACCTTCAAAGGTTCATGGAATAAGGTGTCTGGCAGTTACTCCCTTCCTTTCTTTATCATTGGAACTATATTTTATTTTTCAGGTTCGCTGCAGGGCACTGCTGAGGCGTTTCGGTTTACTAATCTTACCTGGCACTTTACTGATTTTACTGTCGCTCATTCACACTTAACCATGTATGGTATTATCGCCTTCTTTCTTTGGGGTGGCATCTATGCCATTATTCCACGTCTTACCCAGCAGGAGCCGCCGCAGGTAACAGTGGGTATTCATTTCTGGATGGCTTTTATCGGTTTGCTATTTTATAGCGTGCCTTTAATGATTGGCGGAACAATCAAAGGGTTAATGTGGCAGGATGGAAAAGCATTTATTGATAGTGTTTCCATGATGGCTCCTTATTGGTTGTGGCGAGCTATAGGCGGAACACTAATGTGGCTTTCGCACCTGGTATTTGCCTTCAATATGTATAAGATGATAGCGCCTCGCAATGTGATGAATATACAGGAAGCCGCATTAAAAAACCTGGAGCAGGAAGACGCTGAACTGGTGGATGTGCAGTGATTAATTTTGAGTTATAGGTTATGGGTTGTGAATTATGAGTGTTGAATTGCAATCTGCTGTATAAGTTACAAGAAGACAAAAATGATTTTTGGTGCTAACATTTGGAATTCTTTGCAACATCGTTGTGTCACTCACTTGTACTGTTAGAACAATATTGAACCAGGAATTAACCACAGAGGAAACCGGAGAAATACACACATAGAACACAGAGCTTTTTTCTGTCTACTCTGCGAAAAACTCATGTCTTCCTGTGCTGTTCAAAAAAAGCCGAATAATGAAAAAAAGGTATAAGAGTGCGACGCAAAAAAAGCTGAATAGTATGATGAAGACCGGCCCATAAAAAAATGAATGCAAGCTCTTTATCCTGAAAATGGGAAACTTTTATTACTAAGTCAACGCCGAACGATAAATAATTATGGAATACTTTAATGATCATAAAAAACTCTTTTTAACCGCACTAGGTTTGTTTGTTTTTCTAACCATATTGGTAGCGATTATACCGGCGTTGAACAATCAAAAAAATAACGCAGCGCTGCGACAGGCGGAACCTTTGAGCGGCAATGCGCTACAGGGCAAAGCTTTATATGTAGCCAACGGTTGCGTGGCATGCCACACACAGCAGGTTAGAAATGTTGATATGGATAAAATGTGGGGCGAACGTCCGAGCATAGCAGCAGATTATGCGGATCTTCATCGCACCGATATTTGGCGAAACACGGCCACCGTTATGGGAACCGAGCGCACCGGACCCGACCTTGCCACTATTGGTACTCGGCAACCCAGCATTGACTGGCACCTGGTACATCTGTATAATCCCCGTATAGTAGTAAAGCAATCTATAATGCCTGCGTACACGTGGATGTTTGAAATAAAAGAAAAGCCTGCAAAAGGTGATGTAGTAGTAAACATACCTGCAGAATTTATGGATGGAAAACAGGGCAAAGTAGTAGCTACAAAAGAAGCTTTACAATTGGTGGCATACCTGCAATCATTGAAACAAATCAAGTTGCCCGATGGAACGCCCAGCCCCGAATTTTTATACAAAAAAGAAAAGAAAACCACCACCGCAGCCGGCGCCGAAGCAACGCAGGAACTGGATGGAACAGCGCTGTACGCAGCTAATTGCCAAAGCTGCCACCAGGAAAATGGTGAAGGCCTGAAGGGTGCTTTTCCACCTTTAAAAGGAAGTAAAATAGTATTGGACGATGATGTTGAAACCATGGCAAACATTATAATGAACGGGTACAGCGGCAGGGTGCAAGAAGGATTTCCCCCCATGCCTTCTATAGGCACCAACAACAATTTAACCCCGGAAGAAGTGGCTGCCATTATGAACCATGAAAAAACAAGTTGGGGCAACAGCGCTAAAAAAGTAAAAGCTGACGACATAAAAAAGGTGATGGAACTAGTAAAATTAAAAGCACCGGCGCAGCCCTAGCTAATTAAAGCTAACAATCTGCCGGTATAGCTTATTATAGGTCAATAAAAATCAATGTAATAAAAAGGCGACTCATGAAAAAAATAGTATGTATCATTTGCCTGGCAATTGTTCAGCAAGCAGCTTTTGCATGTGATGCCTGTGAAAAAAAGCAACCTGCGCTACTTCGTGGAATTACGCATGGAAGCGGTCCCGACAGCAATTGGGATTACGTATATGTGTGGGCAACTGTGTTGGTAGTGGTGGCTACGCTTTTTTACAGTGTAAAATGGCTTTTAAAACCAGGAGAGCAAAATATGAATCATATTAAAAGAACCATTTTAAATTAAGTGTAAAATGGAAGACATGAGCACCATAATCATTTTTATAGATGATGAATTGCAGCCGGTAGGCTCATTTAAATCGCCTATTAATTTTGAACTGGATACCCGAAAGTTGGTGGATGGTGAACATTATTTGCGCATAGTGAGTAAGGATCCCGCTGGTGTGGAAGGGATGCGAAAAATTCCTTTCATGGTTCGTAATGGACCAGATATTACTGTAGAAGGTTTAAAAGAAAACGAGGTGGTAGATGGCGTTATTCCGGTTATGATAAGCGCATATGGAAAGGGTGACCAAAAGGTATTTTTAATTGAAGGAAGTGAAACACCAAGGAGTATTCCTGGCTGGGTTTGGATAGGGCACATCCTATTTGGAGGATGGGCAATCTATTATTTAATCACCCAATTTTTTCAGAAATAATGAGTCACAAACACGATATAAAGGATATAGACGATATAAAGTTTCTGGTTGATACATTTTATGGCAAGATCAGGGAAGACAAGTGCCTGGCGCCGGTTTTTAATGAAAGAATTAAAGACAAATGGTCGCAACACTTAGAAAAAATGTACAGGTTTTGGCAAACGGTTTTATTAAGCAAACACACCTATTTTGGAAGCCCGTTTCCGCCGCATGCAAATCTGCCGATTGATCATGCACATTTTCAGCAATGGCTGGCTTTATTTACCCAAACGCTGGATGAATTATTTACAGGCGAAAAGGCAAAAGAAGCACTGTGGCGGGCCAATAAAATGGCCCAAATGTTTGAAATAAAGATTGCACATTCTAAAAAGCAAAAATTTAAACCGCTTATTTAATAGTTTGTAACATTTTTATAAGCAAGACAGAATCTTAACTAATGGCAACCATCAAATTAAAACGTGCATACGAACCGAAAATCACCGCTGATGGATTTCGCATTTTGGTTGACAGACTATGGCCCCGTGGTATAAAAAAGGAAGATGCTCATATTAATGTCTGGATGAAGGAAATAGCACCTTCTTCTGAACTGCGAAAATGGTTCAATCACGATGAAAAAAAGTGGGCTGTATTTACCACCAAATACACAGATGAATTAAAAAAGTCAACCACGCTTGAAGACTTGTTAGCACTCGTGAAAGCACATAAAACCATTACCCTGGTTTATGGAGCTAAAGATGAAGAGCATAACCAGGCAGTTGTGTTAAAATCTTTTTTGGATAATCGGTAGTGCGGTTCGGGGAGTAATTAATATAGCTGGCTCTACATTAAAAGAATATGGAAAACAAGCCTATCAAACGAAATGAGCATATTGTAAGTTTATCAAAAGATCACCATACGACTTTGTTGTTTTGCTGGAAAATAAGAACAGGTTTAAAACATGAAGTGGCTGTTGACAGAATGGTAAGTTATGTGCAATACTTCTGGCAGCAACACATGCTGCCACACTTTGTGGAAGAGGAAACAATATTGTTTTTGCCTGTACAGGATGATATGGTGCATCGGGCACTGATAGAACATAAAAAGATACGGGGAAATATAAAAGTATTACACAATGCAGGAGATGATACTAAAATTCAATTGGCAGCATTGGCAAATCTAGTAGATGACCATGTGCGTTATGAAGAAAGAGAATTGTTTCCGCATCTTGAGCAAATATTAACGAATGAACAGTTAGAGCGCATAGGAAAGCAGTTAAATGAAAAACATGAAAAGTTTAAGGATAATTTTGCCGATGAATTTTGGTTAAGTAAAACGTGAGAAAATGGGAAGAGAGGGCATACATTTTACTGCTTATTATGAGGGGGAAGAATTTACACTGCAAACCTATGAGCGGGAATACCGTAGTTTAATGGCGCTACTGTTTGATAAGATATGCATTGAAGACTTTGGAGAATGTAAAGGAATGGGACGATGTGGCACCTGTATCGTGAAAATAGAAGGACTACCTGATGGAGTAAATTCCTTCGATAGAAATGAAGAAAGAACCTTGTACAAAGCAGGCGTTACACAGCAAAATTTTCGGCTTGCCTGCCAGGTTTTGATTGATAAAAATTTGGAAAAGGTAAAAGTAGAAGTAATCGGCGGCGAGATAGTTGGATAGCCGTTATTTACCTATATTAAAACCAATTAGAAATGAAAGAAAGTTACGGAACCCTGTCGGAGACATTGAATGGTTTAAAACAAGCGGGTTATCTGCTCGATTTTAATAGTAAGGATAATTGCATCGTCTGTCACCAAACCAATACAGTTTTATCGCCGGATGATTTTCAAATTGATAAAGTATATCGTTTTGAGGGTGACTCAAATCCTGCCGATGAGTCTATTGTTTATGCAATCTCCTCTTCAACATTTAATGTAAAGGGCACCCTCGTTAATGGGTATGGAATATCTTCAGATGAAGCTTCGGCGGCATTGGTAGAAAAACTCACCAGGGGTAATAGAACATAAAACATGGGTGAAATAACTCCATTAATTCAAGCATAAATCTGCACAATGGAAAATAAATCAAACGAAGCAACACCGCAGCGACCAGAAGGCGATCGCCTGTTAAATGCTGAGCTGGTAGAAATGGACTTGAACCATTTTATTGATCAGGTACGCAATGAAAGTACTTGGAAAGAAAGCGACCGGAACTCCATCACTATATTTAAAAGCGATAGTATGCGCATTGTTTTGCTTGGCCTGCACAAAGGAGCTGAACTTAAAACACACACGGCAAACGGTATCATCAGTGTGCAGGTTTTGGAGGGAAAATTAAATTTTATCACTGAACCTCAAACAGACACTTTACAAAAAGGACAAATGATCGTGCTGCACAAAAAAATCCCTCACAGTGTAACAGCGTTGGAAGAAAGTTTTTTCCTGCTTACTCTTGCTATAGAGAATTCAAAAATTTAATTATATTTTTTCTAAAACAATAATTATAATAATTACGATCGAATTGTAGGCTTGCGAGATTATCCCGTTCAGGATGTTACTTAGATCGGCCAAAGAAACCTAAAATAAAGCCGATTGCTCCAACCAGTATCCCACCTTCGAGAATATATGCTGGAAGGCTATTTGAGATATTATCATTTTTTTTCCATAGAATAATCCCGATTAGAATCGCTGTTAATAACGAGATGACATTTTATTCTTTCCCTATTTTTCTGAATCCGTCGGCAAACATTTCCAATAAATCAATAGATAAATAATGCACACGACAAAGAGAGTTAACGTTATTCGAATTAAATTCTTCATTAGGTAATAAGTATAAAATTTGCTTGTTGGAATATTAAATAGGAAAATCTATAGTGCACAATAGGTTGGGAATTGCCGAAGGCACTTTTTTTACTGCTAACAAAGGGTCTTAAAAAAGACAACGAAATAATAAATTTAAAAGTTCCGAATCAGCATTAAGTACCTTAACAGGAACGGAAAATAGACAGGATAACTAAGAAAGGGCAAGTAGCACCTCCTGTAACATATGCTACACAACAATTTGTACTATAGATGAATAAGCTATAAAACTCGTAATAATTACTGCTCCTTTCTGTGGATTCGACAGAACCTGAGAAAAAATTTTACACATCATCATGCAACAAACAAATTGGCTAACCACTTCAAATCTCCTAAGAAGTGGTTCGAGTTTTGTACCAGCGGGATCACGACTAGTTAATCAAATTTCCTCGAAACCTCATAAATACTATGTTTATGAGGTTTTTTTGTGAATAAAATCGTTCGGAATTACTCAAAGAAGCGCAAAGCTGGCGAGAGTAAATCGAGAGTTTCGTTGTTTTAAAATATTACTCTCGATTATTTCTACAAGTTATTGTGTTTCAACCTGTTCAATTATTGAACATCTTGTTTTCAGCTAACCCTTATACTAATTTTAAAAATCTCAAAAATTAGTTTCATGAACAAGAGCTTTAAAATTCATTTTTATCTAAAAAAGCCTAAAAACAGAATTAGAGGAATACCGATTATCGGATAAAAACTGGTGATAGCGTCAGACAAAATCACAGTACAGTATCCTCAGATAAAACCCGGAGATGTATAGAAACCAATTTCTGGTGAATCTGAAACTAAAAGAGCCATAACCGATTTACTGGAAGCGGTCATTAATACTTAGAAATTCACCTCTATCGCTGAATTAAATGCTGTCCTGAAACAGTATAATTAGTAGCTGACAGGGGAAAAGAAGAATCGGCCATTTTTAAAAAAAATGGGATTGTTTACAGGATATTGGGTGAGAAGGGAAATAAAATAGGCGTTCCAATAAAAGCAAGCTCAATTTACAGCAAACCTACCTTGACCAGCCTGGAAGGAAATTCGAGGCCAATGAAATAAAGAGGCCAATGAAATAAAAAGAAAACCTGATTTGAAAAGATTAAAGACAGTTATCGAATGGACTTTAATTAAACCTTCTGAAAGTTTACCGGATTTTATAAAAGCTTTGCAAAAGGAAAGAATAGTAATAGTAGTAAGGCAAAGCGATAAGGCAATAGTAAATGGTTTTACTTATATTGAATATCAAACAAAAGCAGTCTTTAACGGAAGTGATACAATAGGTAAAGAATACAGCACCAAAGCAATTCTTGAAAGAATAGGTGTACAAAAAAGGGTAGCGTCTAATAGTAAGGCAAATGTTTTACAAACTGCCACTTTAAAAGCTCTAGAAATGGAATTAGAGACCCCTGACAATAACCCTAAAATGCCTTAACCTAGATTGCAGCTAACCAGACTGAAATAGGCGTTGTTGTTGGGTTTAATTTTTTTTGTGTTCCAATTTTTGTGTACTACCGATTTTCTTTACGGTTAATTCTTCAAAACTCACAGGCTGCAATAATACCATTGGAGAGCGAACTGGATGCATTGAAATTGTATTTGGAATTAGAAGCGGTACGTTTTGATCACCAGTTCGAATATAGAATTATAATTGATAAGGATCTTGATGCAGATATATTAAAAGTACCGCCACTTATCATACAGCCATATGCAGAAAATGCTATCTGGCATGGATTGATGCACAAAGAAGAAAAAGGGCACTTAGAGATTGAATTGTTGCAGTGTGATGAAGTGTTGTATTGCAAAATAACAGACGATGGCATTGGAAGAAAGAAAGCGGCAGAATTGAAAAGCAAATCAGCCGCTACTCACAAATCAATGGGAATGAGGATTACTGCTGATCGTATTGCTATCCTTCAACAGAAAAAACAAATAGATACAACGATACAAATCAGAGACATTGTATTACCTGATGGAAGTGCAGGAGGTACGGAAGTGCTGTTGAAAATGCCGGTGATGCTATAAAATAATAAGTATTTAAACTGCATATTTTGCATATTTGAAATATTTAATATTCATACTATTGCATCTGTTTTCCCGCAGTTATTACTACACTTACAACCCATCCCTTTATCAGCCAGACTAACATCTTTTTCCAATTACTCATTCAAACCTGACAGCTACTTATTAAAAAACTCCACTTACTCATTAGGCATAATAATATTTTAATATGCCTGCTAATCTTACCTCAGTACTATTTATCTTCCCTTATAAAAAAGAAAATAATATTGTTATTAATCACACGCCACTACTTGGAAAGGATTGCCTATTGCGGATCGGAAGATACTAGCAGAATTAAAAAGTAAATCATCATCTACACATAAATCAATGGGCGTGGGTATTACCACAGATCGCATTGCGATACTTCGACAAAAAAACAAATAGATACGTCGATACAAATCAGAGACCTTGTAATGCCTGATGGAAGTGCAGGTGGTACGGAAGTGTTGTTAAAATTTCCGGTGATCTGCTAAGTATCGTAAAAAATGTTTGAACGTTCACTTTCTGCTTTTTTAAGTACCCATTCATATTGTTGATTACTTAGTGAAAATTGCAACTTACTCATTTGCCCTACGTTCTTGTTCCCACAGCTATAGCTTTACGGTTTAGAAAATAATCAGGAGGTTGTGGTTGCTTAAAAACCCTGACAGGGGTTGTTTTCCTCTGTAAATCAATATTCTCTTCACTAAGAATAAAAATTGAGCTAATTGTAACAAAATGAAAATAGCTAAAAAAACCAAACCTGTAGTCGCTCTTGCCATTATTGCTGCAACACTATTGTTCGTTTCTTCCTGTAGAAAGCAGAGCGTTGAGTCTGGTTCCTCTTCTCCCTGGAAGTTAAGGTCAAACGGAATAAATACACCGGAACGAGCTATCATTGAAATGTCTGAGCCAGATCAGATCACATGCTATGGCCTCATCACTGATGGTAAATTCAATCCTTCTCATGACATAACAATTACACATGACGGAGGCGAAACATGGAACATGCAGACTATAACAGCGTTAGAAGACAATTATGACTTTGGAGTGGCCGCGTCTAATGCCGGTACTGTGCATGTGATGGGATGGAATTACAAAAAGGGTGGCGGCAATATTTTCCGCAGTGACGATGGAGGAATAACCTGGAAGCGGGAAGCGGCTAACGCCTACACTGATGCTGCAAGTTTTCCTGATGCTATAAAATTTTTTGATCCTCAAAATGGAGTCATCTTTGGCGACCCGCACGATGGCTATTATGAAATTTACACCACCAGTGATGGCGGTAATAATTGGAAACGGGTGCCATCAGCCGATATTCCCGCTCCGCTTGCGAACGAATATGGTATTCCTTATAATAGCGATACTTATTAAAACACCATCTGGACCCTTGCTACAGTAACAGATAGTACCGGCAATCCCGTTAGTGGAAGGTTGCTGCAATCAGATGACAAAGTCTTAACATGGTATGTCAGAAATCCTAACATGACTGTAAACGGTGGCGCTGCAAGTCTTAAATTCCGTAATAGCTCGGTAGGATTGTTCAAGGACAACGGGATTTTATACCGGACTACAGATGGCGGAACAACATGGAACGTTGTAGATTATTCCGGTAAATGGCTCAGTTTTGATCTTGACAATATCCCGGGCTTAGACGGAGCCTGGATAAGCACAGGAGGCGGCCCAGCCGGAGACATCAATGCTTCTAAAGGGATTGGCTCTTCCATATCGTATGATGACGGTAATCATTGGACTATTCTTGACACATTGAATCACACATGTGTTGATATGACCAGTCCTGTTCATGGCTTTTCGGGTGGTATTACAACCGGCAGCGGAAATGACGGAGTATTTATATATTCACCTTTACATGCGCATCTGCCTTTCAATTGATTATATCACTTTAAGAAATGTGTCAATCGGCGCTGACTACATTTTCTTAGCAGCCAATGTTTGGTTTATGCTTTACGCCAGGAAACGATCTCCTTTTATATCAACTTAAATTAAACGTTATGAGAACACAACTAAGATCAATACTGCTTCTTAGTTCAGTATCGCTTATCTTTCTATTTGGATGTAAAAAACACGATTACGACCCCTCAAAGCATTGCTTCTCGCCTGATTGCGAAAACAGAGTGCTGGCAAAAAGAAGCAATTCAGGTACTGCTGCCGTTAGCGTTTTTGCCACAGATTTGAACAATCCAAGCGGATTGAAATTTGGACCAGATTGCAAATTATATGTAGCAGAAGCAGGCCTGGGCGGAACAGAAAACAGCAATAAGCAATGTCCTCAATTAGTGCCATACGACGGTCCTTATTTAGGAAGTACAACGGTATTTTATAAGGAAAAATGTCCAGCCCTGTAATAAAAGAGGCAGATGCCTTTATCATTTTAAAAGATGCCAAAATGCAGCCTGATAAAAGTAGGATATACAAAGCTATCTACGACG
>JBBPZJ010000504.1:0-4346 GCA_038199395.1 Chitinophagales bacterium | reverse complement strand
ATTTGATGAAAGTAGTAAATGCATCAAGAGTTAAATTAAAAGAACAGCTACTTAAACATTGTTGTTACGAACAAAGAAATAACAGAGTTAATATGGCACAATTTATCAATGAAATTTAAACTTAAGGTTGACGCCTATGTGCTGCGGCAGCGAAAGATGAAGAGTGAACTGCTGCCGATTGCTCCAACGAAAACGTATTCTTTAGCTGTATGAACCAGTCCTGCTTTTACCGGATTGTAATGAATGTCTCCAGCTTCGTATTGCATACTAAGTCAGTTAATCATTGTGTTCTGCCTGGTGCCTTTTTCAAAGGCTGAGGTCTAGGATCTCTATTTATCCTTAGTTCGTTATCATCCTGCGGAAGACATTCGAACAACGGTAGCGCTTTATTTAGCAGGAGAACATTCAGGGTGAGCGGGAATTTCTTATTTGCATCAGGTACAATGGACGCTGTTGTTGGCTGCAAAATATCTCAGTTAAACCTTTCGAAAAATTGATAATCAATTTCATAAAAGTATAAACTTTGACCTTTACCATTTCTTTTAATATTTCTAATGTACATTTGCACCATTCATATCCTCTCTGACTAGCAGACCCGATAATCTTCCTTCTCCTTAAAAGTATTCATCTGGTCATTTACAATGAGCAGAATATTCAATCAATCTTCACATACAATTTGTAAGATTGTAATTATTTTTATTAATATTTTTTCAATTGTTATTCGAAAATTTAAATTTGATTGAGCCCCTTTTAAAGGCGCTTAAAACCGAAGGATATACTCATCCTACACCCATTCAGCAACAAGCAATCCCGGTAGTTTTAGAGCATAAAGATCTTTTGGGTTGTGCACAAACAGGTACAGGTAAAACTGCTGCTTTTGCAATTCCTATGTTACAAATTCTGCATCAGCAGAAAGCAGCGCAGAGAGGGCCAAAGAATATAAAAGCTTTGATACTGACACCCACCCGTGAACTGGCTATACAGATTGGTGAAAGTTTTATGGCTTACGGCGAACATACAGGTATTAATCACCTGGTGGTTTTTGGTGGTGTTTCGCAGGTTCCTCAGGTAAACGCTTTAAGGCATGGCATCGATATATTGATCGCTACTCCCGGCAGATTGTTAGATCTTATTGATCAGCGACATATTCATTTGCAACACATAAACATGTTTGTATTGGATGAAGCCGATAGAATGTTGGACATGGGCTTTATTCACGACGTAAAAAAAGTGATTGCGAAATTGCCAACAAAAAGGCAGACACTCTTTTTCTCGGCCACTATGCCCGCAGAAATTGCTTTACTTGCTGATACAATTCTAACAAACCCGGTAAGAGTTGAAGTTGCTCCTGTTTCTTCTACTGCAGAAAAAATAGACCAGGCAGTTTACCTGGTAGAAAAAGAACACAAGCCTTCACTCCTGTTGCATCTTCTGCAAGACACTACTATTAGAAGTATCCTTGTATTTACACGAACAAAACATGGTGCTGATAAAGTAGCTAAATTCCTTAACCGTGCTGACATATATGCCGACGCTATTCACGGTGAAAAATCGCAAACAGCAAGACAACGTGCTTTATCAATGTTTAAAAACGGCGAGATAAGAGTACTGGTAGCGACCGATATTGCTGCAAGAGGTATTGACATTGACTCTCTTTCGCACGTGATCAATTTTGACTTACCTAATGTACCTGAGAATTATGTGCATCGTATTGGCCGTACAGGTCGTGCGGGAGCAAGCGGTATTGCATTGTCTTTTGTAGATGGCGAGGAAAGAGCTTACCTGAAAGATATCAATAAGCTGATCTCTAAAAATATACCTATTATAGAAGATCAACCTTTCCATAGTGCTAAAGGCAAAATGATAACTGCTCACCCTAATAACATAAACAGGTCTGTACCTGTGCCAAGGCATAACAGTGTTCAAAGAAGAGAACGAACGCCGTGGAGCCGAAACACGATTGTCAAAACAAAAGCAGCATTATAAAATTAGAAACCCTTCGATTTGTTCGGGGGGTTTTTTGTTTAATATTTATTCATTCAAAGCCGTTAAAAAAATCTTTTCTAATAGTGCTTAAGAAGCTGGCTAAAATCGATGGTTTTTCTCTCTGCGCTTCTCAGCGATGCCTTTACTCTGCGCTCTCTGCGGTTAAAATAACTAACCGCAGAGTGAAATGCAAGAGTTTTCGCAGAGTGCCGCAGAGAACAAATGAATAAATTACTTGCTAAATAGTTTTAGACAGGCTCTAAGTTAATTTACCCCGGCCCGTATTTTTCGTTTCTTTCTCTTAACAAAATCATTTCTACCTGCCCTTCAATTGCACGATCAACTCCATCAGGAAAAAATATTACTTCTCAGTAGCTGCAATCGGCTCATTAAAAACCATTAATTATTGCAAAGGCAAAAGGAAAAGGTAATAACTTGATTTTGCAAGAATAATTTATCTTCATAAAACTGGTTGAATACCTTGTAATAGTCTTCAAAACGCCTGGTACCAGTTACACCAAAGTGGGAAAATGTGCCTTATTTTATATTCGCTTTTATTGTGATCATCTTATTAATTGCTTTAGACAAGTCTAATAAAAAAAAGAAGGAACAAAAAAGTATTCTTAGCATCAGGAACCAATGGGGTAAAGTGAAAGATGGTTATTTCAATTTTGAACTGATCGAAAAATATTCTCAAGTAAACAAGGAAGTGCATTATCATGAACTTTTTGACCAGACCATCAACGATATCGATTTTTATGACTTGTTTTGTTTTATAGATAGAACTACAAGCAACGTTGGTCAGCAATACCTGTTCGACAAACTTAAAAATCCAACCAATGATATTGAATCGCTTAAACAGTTACATGAGCACGCCTCATTCTTTTCAAAAAATGAAGCAGTCCGTGAAAAGGTTCAAAAGCTATTAATTTTATTAAATAGCAGTGATAGTTACAATATTCCAAATCTGTTGAGCACTGATGTTTTCGTTAAAAGTAAATGGGCTTCCTTATACATCGTTGACTCTTTACTTGTTGCACTTTTTCTTATCATCCTCCCCTTCTATCATGCAGCCATATTATGGCTGATGCTGCTTTTTGCTATCAACATGTTTCTTCATTACCGGAATAAAAATCATACGTATAAGTTCATTAATTCGTTTCCTCAGCTCAATATTCTAATTAATATCGCTTCTGCACTTTGTAAGGAAGATATTCCATTTGAAAAGCGTAAAGCAGAAGAAGGAATTACTAATTTAAAAGCATTTCAAAACAAGTTCCGCCTTATAAGCTTTGGGCAAGCCGGAGGCGACGAGCTGTTACAGGTGCTGTTGGTTTTAGTTGAAATAATTAAAGGCTTGTTTTTAGTTGAGCTCATTACTTTTAATAGTTTAATTACTTTACTCGATAAAAAGCAGCGACACATCTTAGCTCTTTTTCAATTTGCAGGATCAATTGATATGTGTATTTCTATCGCTTCTCTAAGAAGAGGAGAATTACAAACGTGTGAACCAACATTTACCGGCAAAGGAAAGGAAATGTGCCTTGAAAACATTTACCATCCATTAATTCCCGGCTGTGTTACCAACTCTATTGTTATCGAAGGCAAAAGTGTTTTAATCACGGGGTCAAACATGTCGGGTAAGACCACTTTTTTAAGAACAATTGCTGTCAATTCAATCCTGGCTCAGTCCATTTATACTTGTTTTGCTACTGCTTATCAGGCACCTGTTTTAAAATTATTATCATCTATCAGAATAGATGACAACATGCTTGAAGGCAAAAGTTATTACCTGGCAGAAGTAGATACAATGGCCTCTTTGATTAAGGAAGTGTCTTCTCCTTGTCAAAACCTTTTTTTGTTAGACGAGGTTTTTAAAGGAACAAATACAATAGAAAGAATTGCGTCTGCAAAAGCAATATTATCATACCTGAATAAACATGATAACATCGTTATAGTATCCACTCACGACATCGAACTATCTGAATTTTTAGAAAAAGAATACGAGCTATATCATTTTGAAGAAACAATCATAAATGACCAGCTTACTTTTGATCATTTACTAAAACGGGGACCAATAAAAACAAGAAATGCTATCAAAATATTAGAAATGTCTAGTTATCCTTCTGAAATTATACAGGAGGCGACAGAGTTAACCAAGACTTTAATGTCTGTTAATGTGACGTAGAATTTTGTTTAAATAAAAAAGCTAGTTCAATACCTGGTACACGACCTCTTGCCGGCTTTATTCTTCAGACTTACATCCCCTATTTTTTCACAATTAAAAGACTCTTTTATCTTGTCGTAAGAAGCATGATTGATCACGATCTGTCCGGCCTGGGCAATCGATTGCAGGCGCT
>JBBPZJ010000503.1:0-20178 GCA_038199395.1 Chitinophagales bacterium | reverse complement strand
GAACAGGCAGTACATAGTTTAGATATGATGTCATGGGCCATGGGTGACCAAATGCCTGTTAAAGCTGTGGGGACTGGCGGCCGTCAGGTGCGGGTAAATGAGATTTACGGAAATATTTATGATCATTTTGCAGTAGAATTTGAATATGCAAATGGTGCTAAAGGATTTCATTCTACCCGGCAACAGTCGGGTACTTCAAACCGTAATACCCTCGAGGTAATGGGAACAGACGGAAATGCTTTAATAACTATTGGCCGGAATTATGAAATAACAGGTAAAAATGCATGGAAATATTCAGGACCTCAAAATAATATGTATCAAACGGAGCATGATGAACTTTTTGCTTCTATACGCAATGGAAAGCCGATGAACGATGGGGAATGGATGGCAAAAAGTACTATGTTAGCCATTTGGGCACGTATGGCTGGTTATACCGGGCAAACGATTAGTTGGGATCAGGCAATAAATTCTAATGAAACCTTAGGTCCTAAAACTGAAGATTATACATGGGATTTGAAGTGGAAAGTTCCTCCGGTGGCTAAACCGGGTATTACAAAAATGGGCTAATACATTTCCTAAAAAATTACAATGAAATCAATTATAAAAAGAGTCTTTTTCTTATTGCTCGTTTTGCCCGTTAGTGTGTTTCTGTATGCCCAATCATCTCCCATTGTCTTTGGTAGCGAGATGTACCTAAACCAGGTAAAGCCCGGTAAAAAAAATAATGGAACTGCAGTTAATTGGATAAATGTGAACACCGATCCTGAGACATGGAAAAAGGATAAAGATTTACTGATCTGCGCTGGTCATCCCATCGGTGTGATGCGATCTGAGAAGCAATATGAGAATTTTATCTTAGAGATTGAATGGATGCATATGCAAGCCGGTGGCAATTCAGGTGTTTTTGTATGGAGCGATGCAAACCCTAATGAAAAGTCACGTTTGCCCGGAGGAGTAGAAGTGCAGATGCTCGAACTGGACTGGGTTAATCAAAATATTCGGGATGGAGTAAAACCGCCCATCGCATATGTGCATGGTGAACTTTTTGGGGTAGGAGGGGTAGAAACAGTTCCCGACAACCCAAGAGGTACAAGAAGTAAATCTATTGAGAATCTGTGCAAAGGAAAAGGCGAGTGGAATAAATATACAGTTGTATGTGTCGACGGAGTAATCAAGCTTTCCGTAAACGGCAAATTTGTAAACGGACTAAGTAAATCAACCGCAAAAAAAGGATATTTGTGCCTGGAATCAGAAGGAGCAGAAATTCATTTTCGCAATCTGAAAATTACAGAGCTACCATGAAAACGGATATTATTTATAGCCTGTAAAGTGAAGTGAACGTTGAAGCCTCTAGCACAACTTATAACATTATGTTGAAAATAGCAATTATGTTTTTTATGCCTTCTAAGCAGTAAGTCATGGGTTCGAATCCAATCCGAATCACTGAAGTAAGGATTACAGGAATTGTAATCCTTACTTGTTTTTACACACTCCTGCAATAGCCGTTGACTTTTAGTCTTTTATGACAGAACTATCACTTTTAGTATTTTAGTTTACAAAAGCAGATACAACTTAACCCAGGTTGCAGCTAACCGGACTGTAATGGCCGTTGTTGTTGGGTTTCATTTTTTTTTGTCCAATTTTTGTAACTACAGATTTTCTTTTGGTGAAGGGTTGGTGCTTGGTTCTAAGATGTTGTAAAATGGTGGTAGTTTTTCATTGGGTTGGGAGCATCGCCTGGTGATGACTGTTTTATTGTAGATATTGGTGCCTTCTGTAGTAACTACTTTTTGGGTATTGCCAATGCGTACTATTTCTGTCCAAACACTACTGGATAGCGTGATTTTTTATTGATACTAACGGTATTGACCAGCAGGTAAGCCAGTAATCCTAAATGCAAGTGCGCCATGGCATCATCATTATGATAAATTGGGCGTAAGTCAAGGTCGGTTTTAAGGGTTCTAAAAGTGTTTTCTATTTCTCTGATGGTGATGTAAATGTTCCATACCACTACTTCGTCCTGCACGTTGAGATTGGTACGCAGAAAATAACACCGGGGTTATTAGTTTTCTCATGCTTTGGTCCATCTTTTTGCCAGCTAATATTGGTTGCCAGCCTATTGGCTTTGTCTTCACTACTTCTATGTGGCAATACTGCAGTTAGGAAAATGAAGTCCACAGCTAGCCAGATTCGAAACTTCATTTCTTGATATTAGGGTTCTTTAAATTTTAATTCCAGCCTGGATTTTGTTTTAAGTTCGGATTGCGTTGCAAGTCGTTCAATGGAATGGGATAAAGGTAATTTTTGTCGTTCCATTTCCTGGGAACTTCACTCATCCATATCAGCTCACCCGACGTTCCGTTCTTCAGTTGTAGTGAATTAACAGCACTGCCAATCCGAGGGGAAACATCAACATATGTTACCCCACCTACGGCTGTCGTGGGACGTGTACCCTGGTAAAATGCCACATCCAGAATTCCATCTTCGTTTAAATCCATCGGTGTGTTGAGTGCCGGAACATAAAACCCATTCCATTCCTGTTCCATCAATTCTCCTCTTTTCCACCTCAGGAGATCCGGGAAACGTAATCCTTCCAGACTTAATTCAATACCTCGTTCCCTCCTGATTTCCAGCAGGGTTGGGTCACTAATATTCGGAAAATAATTCGCTATCAGATAGGGATCAGCCGTGACGGGCTTCGTGGTTAAGCCGCTGGTAATACCCCCTCTTGCCCTTAGTGTACCCACGGTACGCGCCCAATCGGCGTCGGTCAAAGTGCCCATCTCCGCTTTTGCTTCTGCATAATTTAATAATACTTCAGCGTACCGGAACAAGGCCACCGCATTCGTATTCAAAGCGCCTGCGTCGAAATAAACATCGTCCAATGTCCATTTAATTGGCTGGTATCCTGTAAATGTGTAAGAGAAAACCGGCGGCGCAGGCACTTGTTGTCCATTGCTGATCCTTTTATAATCTCCGGTACGTATGGTTTGTTTCAGCCTCAGGTCACGATTTTTCACCTCGTCTTTAAACAGCATGGTCTTGTACGCAGGATTGTTGGTGAAAGGTGTACCATCCAGGTTCAGATATGTGTTGATGAATGTCCGGATAAAGCTCGCTTTCGACCCATACGTACCGCTGGTCCACCACCAGTTCGCGTCGTTTAATACCCCAAGACTGACGTCTGCAACTGCAGCTTGCAAGACTTCATTGGCTAAAGGGGTAGGGCTGGTAAACACCTGGCGATAAGATGATCCCGGACCTCCGGCTGTGTTAATCGAGAAACCTCCGTTTTTGATGATTTGGTCAGATGCTGAAGCGGACTGCTCAAGCCATTTATTGGCCGTGCCCATCAAATTCAATTCTGTATGATATTTTCTATAGGTGCCTTCAAAAAGACACACTCTCGACTTATAGGCATAAGCCACCCATTTCGTAATGGTTGTACGGCTGGGATCATTGCTTGCCTGAATATTGGAGGTGGCAAAATCGAGATCAGCCAATACCGAATCCATCACCAGCTCTCTTTTATCACGACCATCTGTTAATGCCGGATCATCTGTATCCAGCGGTTTTCCGATCCAGGGTACATCACCAAAACGTTTGACCTTTTCCATATAAAAATATGCCCTGAAGTAGCGCGCAATTCCCATGTAGTTATTCCTAATAGCCTGAGGTATTGCGGGATCATTATTATTTTGGATAAAATAATTAATATTCCTCAAGTCTGTCCAGGTCCATCCTGAACTGTTGTTGGCAGCATATCCTCCTTCCCGAATAAAATTATCAACTGATTTTACCGCCAGGTAATCTGACATAACATCTTCTCTAATCGAATTCCTGGGAAGAAAACCCATTCCATAAAAAGAATTCGTGTACAATTTCAGCCCATTTTCCGTACCAAATACGGCAGCGAGCGAAGCAGTTGATTGCGGCAGTTGATCCAGTTTGTTACAGGCTGTAAAACCTAAACTACCCAGCAAGATCCCGATACATAATTTTTTCATCTTTTTTAATATTTTATTTTAGCTGAACAGATGCAGCATTCTATATCAAATTAAAACGTAAGGTTTATGCCAAAAGAAAAACTCTTTAATAATGGATAATTATAACCATCACCAGCATTGCCAGAGTTCAAGTCCTGGTCTGCGGCCACAGCGTTTTCTACGTCAATAGTATTTTTAACAATCTTGTACATAGGCGAATAAGTGAACAGATTCTCGCCCGAGAAATATATTCTTAAGCTGCGGGCACCGATACGACTGATCCATCCCGAAGGCAGGTTATATCCGACCTGGATATTTTTCATTCTCATGTAGGCAACATTCTGCAGGTAACGTGTCTGCGCAACACCCAGTGTACGGTTCGTATTGTTCGATGCTGCTCTTGACATCGTTCTTGGAAAATACGCATCGGTGTTTTCTGGTGTCCACATATTACCTAATTGAAAAGTAGGTATGTTATTGTAAGGACGGTTGTATTGTCCCCAAAACATTTCTGCCTCTGTGCTCGGATACCATTGTTGCTTACCGACACCCTGGAAGAAAACAGAAAACGATATATTATTCCAGTCCGCACCCAGGTTTACGCCGTAACTATACCTTGCGGAAGAATTACCGATAATTCTCCTGTCGCCAGGGTTGCCTACTTTATTTTCTCCCACGTTAATTAACCCGTCTTTATTCAGGTCTTTCAGCTTGATATCACCCGGATACCACAAATTGGTAGGAGAAGCCCTCATTTGTGGATTTTGTTTAGCATGTGAAGCAATATCCGCTGCATCAATAAAGAAACCTTCTGTTTCGTAGCCCCATATCTCACCCAGCGTTTGTCCTTCGTAATAATCGCTTAGCAACTTGTCCGGGTTATTGTACCGGTCAATGGTTGCTTTATTGTCTGATAAAGTTAATCGTACGTTATACCTGACAGGTTTTTTGCTATTGCCTAGTTTGTCGTTCCATGTAAGCGAAGCTTCCCAACCCCGGGTGGTTAGGTCAGCATAGTTACCTTTAGGAGTAGCTGCTCCAAACACAGCAGGAGGCGTGAGGCCAGTGGTAAACATGTCTGTTGTTTTGCGGATATATGCATCGCCTGAAAAACTTAAGCGGCCTGATAGCATCCCCAGGTCTAAACCGATGTTACTGGTAGTGGAAGTTTCCCAGGTGAGGCCCGCAGGCACTACGGCAGGATTACGGGTGGTTTGAGGTCTTGCTCCGTTTAAGATCACTCCTGACTGGCTGATATTGAAGACTTCCTGGAAGGCATAGGACGCAATGTTACCATTACCAAGTGATCCATAAGAAGCCCGGAGCTTTAATTCGGAAATAGTGCTGGGTGAAACATTCCAGAACGACTCTTTATTGATCTTCCAGCCTGCAGAGACAGAGGGGAAAAAACCATATTGTTGATTCGACGGAAATTTTGATGAACCATCGTAACGGGCATTAATTTCAACCAGGTAACGATCTTTAAAAGCATAATTCAATCTTGAAAAGCCACCGAGGATAGCCCATTGTTCATAACCGCCACCGGTTGTTATAGCCTGCCCCAAAGCCAGGTTCAGATCAGTAGCATTTTCAAAAATAAGACCATTACGCTGTACGGCAACACGGTTGAAAGTAGACTGCTCGTAGTTGTAACCAACCATTGCCTTCAGGTAGTGATTATCCCCGAAATGGTTTTCATATTCGGTATAGATATTGGTTGCCCAATATCTGGTTGTTCTATTATCAGACGCCAAATCATTGGTCGTTGTTCCTACATAAGAAGTAACGCCCTTGAAGTTACTATAGGGAACCTGGACACGTTTTTGGTTTCGGTCATTTTCCGTATTACGAAATGTGAAATCAACATTTACCCGGAATTTATTATTAAAGAACCTGCTTCTCAAACCGGTAATGTTTCTGAACACCTCGCGACGTGTATCAATTCCATTTTTCCCATATATAAAATCTCCGACTGTATACACGGAAGAAAAAGTTAACGAACCGTCGGGGTTAAACAAAGGCATCGTGGGATGTCCCTCGTCGGCTATATTCCTCCAGATGCCACCGCCTTCGCCCACATTAATTGGGTTATGATAGTTCACAGTGGAATAATCTGTATTGTTTTCAACCGTTAACCAGGGGAACACTTCAATTGAACCCCTTGCCCGGATATTTTTGGTATTGTAGTCATCCGTGTTGTACCGGAACAATCCATCCTGCTTTAAAAGCCGCCCCGAAATTAAAAACGTCGCTCTGTCACTACCTCCGCTTACTGAGATATTGTTTTCAAAGGCTGCCGTATTATTTTTATACAACGCCCCGTAATAATCGGTGCTGCCATAATAGGTGTACTCACCGGTATTTGGATCAACTTCTACCTGGTTATAAGGCTGACCTGATTCTTTTCTTCTCCTGAATTCGTCCAGGTATGCCTGCGAAAATTTCTGCGTCTTATTAACATTTTGCGGGAATGAACCATCCCCATTAACAAAGGCCTCTGAAAACATTTTTGCCCATAGGTAACCGTCGGTCACCAAATCGGGTCTGGTTATGGGCGATTTCAGGGCATAATTGCTTGAATACGTGACACTGGTGCGACCTTTTACTCCCTTCTTTGTAGTGATTAACACCACACCGAATACTCCCCTTGCGCCGTAAATAGCAGCAGAGGCTGCATCTTTCAGGATGGAAACGGTTTCAACATCGTTTGGATTTATCAAACTTGGATCTCCTTCGAACCCATCTATCAAAATGAGCGCACTACCTCCCTGACCAATTGAAGTAGTGCCCCTGATATTGTAACTAGGCGATTGAGTTGGCTTGCCGTCCATCATTTTCAGATTTAAATTCGGTAGCAAACCCTGCAGGCCCTGGGTAAGATTAGTAACTGGTCTGTCTTCCAAATTTTTTGAAGTGATCTGATCAACCGCTCCTGTTGCATTGGCTCTTTTCTGTGTACCATAACCTACTACAATGACCTCGTCAAGTGCCCCACTCACGGGGGACATTTGAAAGTCTAAATTTCGCACGGAAGCACCTGAATACTTGAAAGTGCTGGCCTTCGAAGAGTAACCCACATGCGAGAAAATAACAGAATAAGTATTTCCTACCTGTAAGTTGTTTACGATGAATACTCCTGACGAGTTGGTTACAGAACTGCCAACAACGCTGCTGTCTTTGCTTTTAATTGTTACTGTAACTCCTTCGATGGGAGCACCTTTGGGGTCTTTTACCACGCCAGAAACGCTGTTAGCCCTTTGCTGAGCAAAAACCGAAATTTCAGCAAAAAACAAAAACATTAAGGCAAAGCAGGCTCTTACAAAAAAGTAATAATGTTTCATTTTATATTGATTGAGTTAAACGGAAAAAATGTTATCAGGTGTATAGGTACACCTTTATTGCTATAAACTTTCATAGGCTGCTAGATTTATAAAAGCAATCTTTGAAGAGGCAAAACAATATTGAGGCTATTAGTAATTGTTAACACAAAGTAATAGTAATAATTACGTTACGGCAATCATTACGACAAAAAAAATAGCCCTTTTTTAAGTATTGCTTTTGGAAAGGCAAACGTATCTCTCTAATTGCTGCTTCTACGGTTTTTTTTTCGGTAGAATTTTTTGATTGAATGTAGTAGCGGAAGGTAAAAACTTTTTTATGAGGCTTACAAAAAAGTACCCTATAATCACGTTGGGCAGAAACATGATTACAGGGTAATTTAAAAACGCAATTGATTTAGCAACCTAAATAGTGCCATGCTACCAATTCTTTTGTCTTTAGCAGTTAATCGTCATCCTTGTCAGCGACTTTTACAAAAGCACTGCGTCGAGGTGCGGGCATTTCACTATTCTCGCCCTTAACCGCTTTCCATATAATTTGGCTAAATAGCATGTCGGGAACCATGTCTTCTTTACTTAGATCAATTTTTTCGCTTAACCTCGCTGTATTGTTGGTAGCGGTATTTTTATCGTCGAGGTTAATATTGGAAGGCACTGATTTGAAAGGAGTTAAATTAGGCGTTGCAGTAAAGCAGTTAAACATAGGCAGCGCAGCAGCATCGTACTGGCTCATCGGTGGAAGACCGAGTATTAACTCAATAGTACGCAACATAGATGACGTTGAGTACATGCTGTGATCAACAAAACTTCTTTTTATGAAAGGGCTTGCTACATAGGCTGTAGTTCTATGTGCATCTACATGGTCTGGGCCATTTTGTGCGTCGTCTTCAACAATAAAAACGACACTTTCTTTCCAAAGAGGGCTATTTGAAAGATGCTCTATAAACATTCCAACAGCCAGATCATTGTCCGCAACCTGGGCGTAGGGAGTTGCACTACCTCTGCGCAACCCCTGTGTGTGATCGTTACCAAAACGAAGTGAATTAAATTGGGGTACAGCATTTACTTTTACCAGCGAATCAAACTCTCTTTGCCACTGATAATATCGTGTAGTATCCCGTACAGTCAAATCCCATCCTGTATACGTGGGTGATAAGTGATCTTTAAGAACAGGAATATTTGGTTTGCCATCGTCTGCAAATTCACCATAAGTACGGTAGCTAACCCCGGCCCGCTTACAATAATCCCAAATAAAGCCGTTTTTTGGATTCGCAATTTCTCTTTTCCCCTCGCCCGGATAGGTGCCGCCGCGACCGCCATAACTCGTGACCCAGTTCTTTTCAAGATAATCGGTTGCATGTGCAGAAGTAGACCAATTGTGCCCATCTGCACTTACTTCTCCGTCAGCATAAAAGTTGTCGAGCAAAACAAACTCTTTTACCAGTTTATGCTGGTTAGGAGTAATTTTTTCTCCAAATAACACGAGACTTTTGTCACCGTTGCCTTCGGCAACATCACCTAGTACCTGGTCGTAAGTTCTGTTTTCTTTAATAATGTAAAAAACATGTTTTATTGGTGATTTGTCGCCGACCTTCATTGGTATGGGATTACCTTTTTCTCCCTGGCTAATTGTTTCTCTTTCTTTTGTATAAGGTGTGTTGGTATATACCGCTTTAGAATAAACAGCTAGTGTGGCATCAGTAGGTTCGTCGATGATGGACATTGTTCCTTTCATTAATCCCCCAATGTATCCTGGTCTAACCAGTGCTGATGTATCTCCCATATGCCGCAAAACAAGCTCGTCTCTTTTTAACGGGTTTGGTCCATCCGGGTTCGGATACGAAGAAAACCCTTTGCCATTAGAAACAAAGATTTTCTTACCAATTACTTTAATATTTGTGGGATACCAGCCAACAGGTATAAATCCTTTTGATTTGCTTTTGCCCGGTATACTTACATCAAACACCGCAAGACTATTATTATCAGCATTTGCTACATACAATCTTTTTTCATTGGCCGACAGAGCAAGGCCGTTAGAAGAAGCTCCTTCAGGTGCGTTGGGAAATAAAGCTGCGTTTAAAACTTCGAGTACTTTTCGGCTCTTAATGTCTATAACTGAAACACTGTTATCATTTGCATTAGCAACAAATAGTATATTTCCTTTTTTGTTTAGAAGCAGTTCGTTGGGGTTGTCGCCTACTGCAATTTCATCTGTTAGTTTTTTTTGCTTCGTGTCATATACCAATACTTTGTCGCCACCCCACGACGAAATATACAGTTCTTTCTTGTCTGGCGAAAGCAGGCACGCATATCCTTCTTTGCCAATTGACAGCTCCTGCACAATATTTTTATTAATCAGGTTGACAACATAGAGTGAATTATTTTCTTTAGTTACAACATACATCAGCCGGGCTACATCGTCTATTTCAACTCCCGCCGGTGATATTTTTTCGGGCCACTTCCTACCAAGAATAATACTGTCCTTTAGTTGAAGTTTATTATTTACGATTGCATATTGATAGATCCAGTTGTCGTTTCCGCCGGAGGCATACAAATATTTTTCATCGGCACTAAACTTTAATCCGTACCACGATTTTGGTATGATGACATTAGAAAGAATTTTTTCAGTTACCGGATTTATCAGTTGAATGCTCTGAATACTCTGTCCATTATTAGTAACTGCAATCCATTTTTTTGAAGATGAAACCGCTATATTTAACGGAAGGTCGCCCAGAGGTATAGTGCGGCCGGCAGGAGAAAGTTGCCATCCGTTTGGCAGCCTTACCCTGTTTTTTGATAACTGGGTTCCAACTGACGGGCCCTGTTTTTGAGCTGTAGTAATAAAAGCTAGCGAACAAAAAAGCACAGTTTGTAAAAAACTTTTCATGAGTAATTATTTGTAATAAGTATAAAACTAAAATTTTCAGATAAGAAATGCGTTGAAGACGTCACAGTCTTACAGGTTATTCATGAAATAAATCTACAGGTTATTTTTAATTAGCGCCTGCCTTACTTCTGTTAAAAATACAGGCACTTTAACTTTAGGGTCTCCTGCACCTAAAGTTTCGATTGGTACATATCCACGGTACCCTGAAGCTTTAATAATGCCTATTACTTTTGTAAGATCAGTTTTTTGCTCACGTTCGTCCACAAACATCAGTTCTTTTAATTGCCAGTTTACTGCAAATTTAGCCGTTTGTTCAATTTGTTTAAAAGGATCGCCCGTTCTGTAACTGCCTATATCCAGCACAAGACCAAACCATTCAGAATTTACCTGTTCTATAATTTTTTGCGCCTGGTCGGCTGTCTTAATAAAATCGTTATGATTTTGTATGGCAACAATAACCCCGTATTGCATTCCATAATCAGCACATTCTTTCAAGTCTTTCACCATCCACGCAGCTACTTCATCCCATGTATGTCCTTCTGGTAATTTAGCCCCTGAAAAAATTCTTATAACCGGTGCTCCTAATTTAGCTGCAACTTCAATCCATTTTTTTACAAGTGTTATATCTTCTTTTCTTTTGTTTATGTCGGGATTGGTGAAATCGTTTCTTACCCCTGTCCCGCTTATATCAAGCCCTAGTCTATGTGCTTTTTGTTTTAAATGAAACAGGTAAGAGTCTTCAGGCACAGCAGGATAACCAGGAAAATAATAACCAGTAAGATCAACAGCATCAAAATCATTGGCAGCACAAAAATCAAGCAGATCGTCTAATGTCATGCTTCCACTTTTGAGGGGATCATTAAAAGAATAAGCATTGAGGCTAATTTTGAGTTTTGCATGTGCTGTCGTTGGCTCAATGTCTTTTGCTTGTGCTGGGTATGAAGTCAATAAAAAGCCGCCAGCGGAAAGGGTAGGAGCGGCAATTATTGTTTTAAGAAAGTTTCTTCGAAGAATGAAATTGTTCATGGCTCAATCGTTATATAGAATTTGTTGAAAAGACAATTGTGGAATAGGTGGATTTAATATTTAATACACGATTTTTAAAACTTATATATTCCTTAGAAGCCGGCTAAAGTTGATGGTGTTTGTTTCTGCGTTTCTCAGCGATGCCTTTTTTCTGCGCTCTCTGCGGTTAAGCAACTAACCGCAGAGAGAAATACAAGAGTTTTTCGCAGAGTGCCACAGAGAAAAAATGAATAAGCTACTTTTCCAAATAATTTTTCTCAGCTTCTTACACTCCTGAAAAAATATGAAACCCACCATCCACGCAAATAACTTCCCCGCTAACAAATGCGGAAGCATCGCTTAAAAGCCAGATCAAGGTACCAATCAACTCATCAGCATTACCAAAACGCTTAAACGGAGTATTGCGGATAACAGCTTCACCTCGTGTTGTATACCCATCTTTTTCTACCAATAAATGTCTGTTCTGATTAGTAACAAAAAATCCGGGTGCAATAGCATTTATTCGAATTGCGTCTCCATATCGTTGTGCGAGTTCTACACACATCCATCGCGTAAAGTTATCTATTCCGGCTTTAGCCATAGAATAACCTAAAACCCGCGTAATAGCAGATTGAGCTGCCATAGAAGAAATATTTACGATGCTTCCTCTTGCTGATTGCGTCATTGCTTTGCCAAAAATGCAGGTTGGTAAAATCGTTCCATACAAATTAAGATCAAATGCTCTTTTCAATGCTTCCATATCAAGGTCAAAAACATCTGAACCGGGAGGCACCACAGCTTCGGGAACATTTCCTCCTGCAGCGTTTACTAACCCATCAATCTTCCCCCATTTATTTAATACAACATCTCTTGCCTGTTCTAATTCCGGTTTCGATAAAACATCTGTCTTAATAAATATCGCTTCACCACCTTTTTCCTGTAGCGCAGTCATTCTTTCTTCGCCCACTGTTTCATTCCTGCCCAATAAAACTACCCGGGCACCCATATCAATTAAACCGTTAATAAACGATTCACCTAAAATACCAGTTGCACCTGTTACAACGATAACTTTTTCATCGAGGCCAAAATATTTTTTTTCGAGAGGAATAGACATATTTATTACTGTTTAAGATTTTTAATTAATAGGAGTACAAGCAAAGAGGTTAAAAGTCAAATGTAATACTCTTCTTTAATTGGCAGAAAAGTTACACTGTAAATAGAAATATAACGAGACGAAAACTCTGAAAAGTAAACACTCACCGATGTTTATTAATCAGTTTTTATATATTTTGTCAAAAAAGAGATGCTTTTCAAAAAAAATTTTTTTTCCTAACTTTTATTCTATATTTATTTTTTCAAAACAGCAGCGAAATGTGTAGAAGTTGTGTCTGTACTTTATACTTTAACGATTTTTTTGTAATCCTTTAAATCAAAACTTGTCACATGAACAAAGTCTTGTTACGTGTTTTTCACGTACAAATCCCCCTCCAATTTTTTTGTTTTCTCTTTGTTTCCATTCTCTTACCGGCTGTATTACTGGCACAAGCAACTCATGCCGTATCTGGCCGGGTCAACGACAGCAAAAGTTTGCCTCTCCAGGGAGCTAGCGTTACAGTTAAAGGAACTACCAGGGGTACTGTCACAGATGCCGACGGTCATTTTGTTCTCAATAATGTGCCTGATAAAGCGACACTGGTAATTAGTTCTACCGGCTTTACCCCGCAGGAAGTTTCCGCCGGAACAAAAACAACCATTAATATATCTTTGAAAGATGCTGTTAATGCCTTGAACGATGTTGTTGTAGTAGGTTACGGAACCCGTCAAAGACGCGATGTTACAGGTGCCGTGTCGCAGGTAAAGGCCACTCAATTGGAAAATGAAAATCCTCAAAGTGTACAGGATCTTTTAAGAGGTAACGTTCCCGGTTTAAGTGTTACATCAAGCCCAAATGCTAAAGGTGGCGGTAATTTATTGGTTAGAGGAAGATCATCAATTAATGCAGGTACATCTCCGTTGATTGTGCTTGATGGAGTTATTTACCAGGGTGATCTTTCAGACATTAACCCGAACGACATCTCTACCGTAGACGTATTAAAAGACGCCAGTTCTGCTGCTGTATATGGAGCAAAAGCCGCAAGTGGGGTAATATTGGTTACCACAAAAAAAGGATCAGGAGCCAAACCAACCATCACTTTTAATAGTAATGTTGGGTTGGCCACATTAGCAATGAACGAGCCCCTTTATGATGGTCCCGGCTTTGTAAAGTGGAGGACTGATGTATTAAAAAGTACTAACATCAGTAATGCAAAACCTTTCCAGTTTGATGATCCAAGAAATCTGCCTTCAAATATCACAGTCGATCAATGGAAAGCTTATGACAACTCGCAGGGAGATCCTGTTGATATATGGTTGACCAGGTTAAAACTTTTACCAGTTGAAAGGGAAAATTATAAGATTGGTAAAACAACTAACTGGTACGACATGATGTTTCATACAGGGTTAAGAAATGATCAAACAGTTAGCATTTCCGGTAAAAAGGAAGACATATCCTATTATATGTCTGCCAACTACACAAGGAATGAAGGTTATATCGTAGGTGATCAATTCACCACATTCAGAACCCGTATTAACCTTGAAGCAAAAGCAGCAAGATTCATGACTGTTGGTATAAATTTGCAGTATGCTGATCGTGATGAGAGCCAGGTACCCGTTACTTGGCAACAAATGGTAAACGCCTCTCCTTATGGGGAGGTTTATAAGGCAGACGGTGTTACTTTAAGAGATAGTCCTAATGATGATATAGGGAATAATACCAATCCATTTCTTGATAATACTTATACCAACCGTCTCAGAAAGTATAATACCTTGTTTGGAAGTATTTACGCAAAAGGAACTCTGCCATGGGGTTTTTCTTATCAAACTAACTTTACTCCCAACTTCGAATTCTACCGCAATTTCAACGGTACATCGGCTAAAGACTTCAGGGTTTCAGTTAGAAAAGGAGTTGCTTCAAGACAAAACCGTACCACATTTAACTGGCAGGTAGATAACTTGTTGATGTGGAACAAGTCGTTTGGTGAGCATAAAATTGATGCAACTTTCCTTGTGAACGCTGAGAAGTTCCAACAGTGGGATGAGACAATGAATAACGAAGGGTTTGATCCTAACGATAATTTAAGTTATCATAACATAGCTGCAGGTATTAAGCCTACCATCAGCAGTAATGATCAAAGGAGTACAGGCGACGCCTTGATGGCCCGTTTGAATTACTCATTCCAGGATAAATATTTACTTACTACATCCATTCGACGTGATGGTTATTCTGCCTTCGGCCTTCAAAATCCAAGGGCTACCTTTCCTTCAATAGCACTTGGTTGGGTTTTTTCAAAAGAAAAATTTGCTTCTGCTAACTGGTTAAATTATGGAAAATTGCGTGCTTCATGGGGTATAAATGGTAACAGGGACATTGGACGCTACGATGCACTTTCAAATTTAAATACTGGCAAGTACCAGTATATTCTTCCTAGCGGGGCAATGGTGTTGGTTTCTCAGTTATATGTAAACCGTTTGCAGAATCCTGGTCTTAAATGGGAACGGACGGAATCTTATAACATAGGTTTGGATTATTCTATTTTAAGAGACAGGATTGGTGGATCCATTGATGTATATCGTAAATCCACCAAAGATCTTTTGATCAACCGTGCATTGCCAGACATTACAGGGTTTGCGAATGTATTGGATAATTTGGGAGAGGTACAGAATAGGGGAGTGGAGCTTAGCATCAATACATTGAACATGAAAAGGCCTAATTTTTCCTGGAGGTCTACCGTAAATTTCACGTTGAACCGAAATAAAATAACCCACTTGTACGGCCCTACACCTGACTATGATGCAAGCGGCAAAGTAATTGGCCAGTCAGAGAAAGATGATGTGGCTAACAGGTGGTTTATAGGACACGATATAGATGAAATATGGGACTTAAAAGTTTTGGGAGTATGGCAACAGGACGAAGCTGCTGCCGCTGCAAAATTTGGCGTTAAACCAGGCGACTTTAAAGTAGAAGATGTGAATGGTGATGGTAAGTTTTCAGATGCAGACCGTCAATTTTTGGGCTATAGGAATCCAAGGTTTATGTGGACTTTAAGAAATGATTTTACCTACAAGAATTTCGACTTCTCATTTATGATGTACTCCAGTTGGGGGCAGAAGGAAGATTATAACCAGGCTAAAAATAACGGTGGATTTATCGACAGGCAGAATTCCTATATAGTTCCTTACTGGACTCCTGATAATCCCATCAATGACTTTGCTAGACTCTTTTCTAGCAATGGTAGCTCAAATTTCAGTGTATACAGAAGTACTTCTTTCATAAGACTAAGCACAGTTGCCATCTCATATACGCTACCTGCAGGTCTTTTATCAAGAGCGAAAATTCAGGGTTTAAAGATTTATGCGAACGTCAATAATTTGGCGGTGTACCAGCCTAACTGGACTTTCTGGGATGCAGAGTATAGGGTCGATCCACCTAGAGATCGGACCGTAGTTCCGCCTCCAAGATATTATACTTTCGGTATCAACCTAACCCTGTAATTAATACCTAAATAATAAGATTAACAATGAAAAGAAATTTTAGATATATAATCCCAATTGGGTTTTTTACTATCGTGCTTGCTGGTTTAACCAGTTGCAAAAAAGGGTACCTCGAGCCGCAGCCGCTTTCATTTTATGAGCCTTCAGCTACTTATGTTGATGCTACTGCCATGCGGGCAGCTTTGGCTGCGTGTGCCCGGAACCTGAGATTTGAATACTATGGAGGAAACCCTGCCATTCTTACGGAAATGCTTTTTTCTGAGATCGCAGTAGAAGGCACAACTGATAAATCGGGACCGGCTGTAGATCTTAATTTAAATATTACACCGGATGGTGTTCAGGCCAATGATGATGACCACAATAAAATTTATGTTTATTGGAGCGAAGGATATAACGGGATTAAATATGCAAATACTGTTATTTCCAGGATCAATGATGCTACTTATTCTTCACCTGCAGAGCGTAATGCTATTCTTGGTGCGGCTTACTTTCACCGGGCTCTTCGCTATTATAAGCTGGTTCACCAATTTGGGGATGTACCTGCCATTATGAAGGAGATCACTGCTCCGAAACTTGACTTTTATTCTACTAAAAGGGAAGTGATCCTGCAAAAAATAAAATTGGATTTGGACTCAGCGCTTTTGTGGAGTTCTGATAACGTTAACCGGGGTGAAGTAACTAAAGGTGCAGTCGCTCATCTATTAACTAAAGTAAATCTTGCTTTGGGCGATTTTGATGGTGCTATTGCTGCAGCAAATTCCGTTATCAACGGTGGTATGTATAGTTTGATGAAAAGTAATTTTGGTAGTGCGGGCGGGCCGTATGTATTTAATGAAGGTAACACAACACCTGTTTTTCTGCCACACAATGTTATCTGGGATTTGCACAGACCTGAGAATAAGTCTATAGCCGCAAATAAAGAGGGGCTTTATATGATCATTGACAGGTTTGGTGATGGCCAATTTGGTACCGGCATGACCATTATGCGCCAGGCTGTTCCATTTTGGGGAACTAATGTAAATACGCCAACTGGCAAAAAAGGAACATACGATAATCTCACAGCAGACTTTGTCCAGTCAAACTATGTTGGCAGAGGAATAGGAAGAACCCGCCCGAGCAATTATGCCCAATACGAAATTTGGAATGACCCAAATGATTTGAGGCATGCTCAAGGCAACTGGATGAAGATGGAAGATCTTCTTTACAACGAGCCAGGTTTGAAAACGCTAAAAGATACCAATTACCTTAAGCACCTGACATTAAGAAACCGGGCTGGGGGCTTACTTTGCACTGATACTATTAGAAGTTGGTTTGGCTGGCCGCAGTACAAAGTATTTGTTGATGATAATGAGAATTCACCCAAACAAGGCGGACACAGCGACTGGTATATGTTTAGATTAGCGGAAACATACTTGTTAAGAGCAGAAGCTTACTTTTGGAAGGGCGATCTTGGTTTGGCAGCAGCCGATATTAATGCTGTTAGAACCCGTGCCGGTTGCTCTCCAATTTCTGCGGCTGACGTAAATATGGGAACAATCTTAGATGAAAGAGCCCGTGAATTATTTTATGAAGAGAACCGCAAAACAGAATTGACAAGAATGTCTTTCCTTTTTGCAAAAACAGGTAAAGCCGCTGAAAATGGAAAAGTGTATACGCTTGCAGGGTTATCTGAAAATAACTATTTTTATGACAGGATAATAGCTAAGAATAATTTTTATAGACTCGGTCTTGTTACAAATCATGCTGACAAATACACGATTAGCCCTTATCATATTTTATGGCCAATTCCAACCCGTTCTATTAATGGTAACAGTAACGGACGAATTAACCAAAATAAGGGATATGTGGGTTATGAGAACAATGTGCCGGCACTCGATAAAATCCCTGATTAATGGTATCAAAATGTAAATTCAAATAAGTAAAAGTGCGGGTGATTTGCCCGCATTTTTTGCAACAAACACTTTTAAAAAATAAACAATGACTGATATTAATAACACTAACAGCAGGCGCATTTTTTTAAAAAACACCCTTAAAGCAACTGCCGGAACGGTTGCTCTTGCAGGTTTTCCAACCATTGTTCCGGCCTCTGTTTTTGGTAAAAATGCCCCTAGCAACAAAATCAACATTGGGCAGATAGGTATAGGGCGTATCGCACGCACACACGACCTGGCAGAGACATTTAAATACGATGTTGCCAATATAATGGCTGTTGCTGATGTTGACAGAAAGCGGTTGGAAAGTGGCAAACAGATGATAGAAGGATGGTATGCGAAGAAGACCGGTAAGCCGAACTATATGGATGTGAAGATCTATGACGATTATAAAGCTTTATTGGCAAATAAAGATATTGATGCAGTCATTATCAGTACGCCTGATCATTGGCACGCACAACCTGCTATTGAAGCTGCATTGGCAGGTAAGCATATCTACTGTCAAAAACCTACCTCGCTTACCATTGAAGAAGGCCGCCAAATGAGTGATATCGTAAGAAAATCCGGAGTGGTTTTTCAATTGGGAAGCCAGCAACGATCTGTTACTCCCTGGCCACAATTTAAGAAAGCATGTGAACTGGTAAGGAACGGACGTATTGGTAAACTGCATACAGTGAGAGTAGGATTACCCTCTGATCCGGCTGGTGGAGATGCCTGCGAAATGCCAATTCCGGCTAATCTTAATTACGACATGTGGTTAGGATCAACTCCTTACATCTATTATACTTTAGATAGAGTGCATTCTCAAACCGATCCTACCTCCCGGGGCGGTTGGCTTCGTTGCGAGCAATTTGGTGCTGGAATGATAACAGGTTGGGGTGTACACCATGTAGATATTGCACATTGGGGCATGAATACAGAATATACAGGGCCAATAGAAATAGAAGCGACCGCAGAATTTCCTACCAAAGGTCTTTGGAATGTACACGGTGATTATGACGCGAAGATGAAGTATGCAAACGGAGTAGAAATGTTGTTAAGCAGTAAAAACCCTAACGGTATTCGCTTCGAGGGTAGTGATGGGTGGATCTTTGTTACCAGGGGTAACGTTAGCGTAACAGCATCTGATCCAACATCTGGAAAATCAGAAAAGGCATTTGACGCAAGCGATCCTAAAATGTTGACTTCTGTTATCGGCCCAAATGAAATTCATTTATATGAAAGCCCCGAGCAGCACGGAAACTGGCTTAATTGCATTCAAAATAAGAAGCCTAATATTAGTCCTGCGGAGGTGGCCCACCGCTCATGCAGCGCCTGCCTTTTAGTGCATGCTGCCATGAAGACAGAAGGAAAGTTATATTGGGACCCGAAAAAGGAAATTTTTAAAGATAATGTAGAGGCAAATAAATTATTGTCAAGGCCTCAACGCTTTCCTTACGGAACCAATTATGCTGTGAATCCAAAAACAAATAAAGTGGCCTAAGAAAACAATTGTAAAAGAAGATTTGAAAAATGAATATTTAAAAGGACCTGTTGTGTTAAGCAACAAGTCCTTTTTTGTGCTGCGATGTAATGAGGCTCTTAATGATTCTATTCAACCACTTGTTTCCTCTTCCATGTAGTAAGAAGAACCCCTGTGATAACAAGCAAAGTGCCTATGATTTGTTCCGTAAAAAATTTTTCACCCAAAAAATAATGAACCTGGACTATAGTAGAGACCGGGCCAATAGCTGAAATGATTGCAACATTACTCGCACCAATCCGCTTCAGCCCGTTCGATACCATAAAAGATGGAACTACTGTTGCTACAATGGCAAGAGCAAAACCGTAATACCAAAGGCTGCCGCCAATGTTTAAAGTTCTAATATTTCCTTTAAGGAGAAAATGAGTGAAAATGCCCGCTGTTGCAGCCAGCATTGCATATGCGGTAAATTTTGTTGAACCTATATAAGGAATAATTTTACCGCTACCTGCAATATAAATTGAGTAAGTAATCGCACATAAAAACACAAGGAAGCTTCCGAGGTAAAAATGTGGATTACTTGTATCAATGTTTAATTCACCATAGTATGCAATCGCAATTCCCAGGTAGGTAAGCAACAACGCCATCTTTTGCGCTCCTGACATTTTCTGCTTAAAAAAGTAAACATTGATGAGAACAGCAAAAGTGGGATACAGGAAAAGTATTAATCTTTCAAGTCCGGCAGAGATATATTGTAAGCCAATAAAATCAAACAAGCTTGAAAGATAATATCCGAATAAGCCTAACAACACCACATGTTGCCACTGCCTGCTGCTCATGCGAATATTATCGTTTCTGTTGCTGCTTAAATATGCTGCAGCAAGGTAAAACGGTAATGAGAATATCATTCGCAATGTTAGCAGCGACAGTGCATCAGTATGAATAGTATTAAAAGCTGTTTTTACAATAATAGCCTTGG
>JBBPZJ010000502.1:0-3904 GCA_038199395.1 Chitinophagales bacterium | reverse complement strand
GGTTTTGTACAAACCTTGTGGATCCTCCATTCTTTTTACCAGGTTTTTTTCCGCAGCCATAGAAAAGGTGCCGACAGGATGAAGGTGAATATATACATTTCCGTCACTTCTTATAATGGCGGCATGTCCCGCCATTCCTAAGTAAGGATCAAGTTTGGCCGGTTTATTATCTGGTGCAAGAACAGTAAACTTTAATGAATATAATTTATTTGCTTCCAAAGCTTCATTTGTCATTCCCTGCCAAACCATGGTTGATCCGTCTTTTAGTTTTACACCTGTTCCTGGTTTTCCACAAATAATAGTGTTTGCCGCGTCAGTAATTTGAGGATTTTCTATAAGGTCAGATGGTATAGCGAACGCAAATGCATCATCAGGATCTATTTTGGAGCTACCTGTTAGATTTTTGGATAAATCAAATGTGTCTTTAATTGTTTCAGTATAACCGCTGTTATAAACAATGTCTCCAAACACCAGGTATTTACCTTTGGGAAGTGCGGGCAAAATGGTACGAAAAGTAGCCGAATCAAGACGCTGAGGATGGAGATGAGCGAAAGCATCCATAGCGGGGATACGCATAACAAACATATGCATTGCTTTACCATGATCTGCGATCACATAGGAAAAATTGGCCCGACGTTGTGAATTAGTGTCTAAAGTAAAGGTTAATTGGTTAGACCCGCTTTCATCTACTTTTGAAAATGCCTGCGTAGGTTTAAACATATATTTTCTATAATCATTAGCCCAGGTTTGCCACCATGCATTGCCACCATACACAACTAATGAAGTAAGAATAGCGGCTATGCTCATGCTAACCAACCTTATTTTTTTTCTCCGTACAGGAACCTGCTCGCCTCGTTTGGTTAATCCATCGCTCACACTTGCCCCGATAATGGTTACCATCAGTATAAACAGAAATATTCCCAGGGCAGCCAACACTCTTCCTGTAGATGCAGGCATTTCTTTTTTTGCGGTCGAAACTGCTACTACCGGCACTATGATCTCTCCTTTGCCAAGATTGCCTGTAATAGTTATTTGAATGCTCGACGAACCGGAAGACATGAGCCATGTTTCGCCGGTGTATTGTAGCTGTTGCCCAGGTACTTTAGTCATTACATCAGGTTCGGGTGCACCTTCATCTCCTGAATAAAAATAAACGGCCCTTAACGAGATTGAATTCGCAACGCCCTTCTGCAGATAAACTTTTACTTTGGCAACCCCTGGTATTACATCTGGCGGCTGCACACTTACCAGCACCTTGTAAGGTCCTGCATTTCCTTCCATCACAACATCAGGACTTCCTACATGGGCAAATGTGGGTTGGACTAGAAAAACACAAAAAAAGAAGAAAGCAAACCTTATCATGCCGATTGTTTAGCGTTGAATACTGAGCATCCACCTGCCCCACCGCAAACTGAGCCTTGCTATTAAGAAACCTAAAATGATGGCTTTAACCCCTCCTAACAGAATATCTGAAAACTCGTGTATTTCGTTAGGCTGAAACTTATACCGGAACTCCCAATCAGGATTAGCACCATAAAACCAGGCATCAGAGCCGAAAAACCAGTTACGGGCAAGAGGAGACTCTACTAAAAACCCCCCAAACGGATACTGAACAGCAATCAGAACTGCTACAAATATCACCGTAAGCAAACCAGCTTTCATCCAATCGTTGGACGATACTTTTTGCAATACCAGATCCATTGCAATCGCAGGAATAAAAAGTAATAACGGAAATTGCAACGCCTGGAAGTGTGTAACAGGATTCAGGATTGGACCCAACTTAGGAATAGCGGGAAACAATTGTAGGATCCAGTTTGCAGATGCAGCAATAAGAAAGTAAGTAAAGGCGACAGAGGTCATTGCCCACTTAATGCGCAAGACACGACCAAATACGGGAAGTAGTAACATTGAAATACAGGTAACTACCTGGTAAAAAAGAGGGCCATGTTGTGCTCTTCTGTCTACAAATTGGGTGAACAATGTGCAAACCATGCACAGCAGGCTGGCCGAAGAAATTACAAATAAGGTTCTTAAAATTCTTTTTTGCCTCAGGTTGTTTTTGATCCAATAGGCTCTGATCATGCTTTCTCCCATAGTATCATTTTCGATCCTGTTAAGGTATTTACTGATACTTACACAAGCGCCAAACTGAAGAAACAACATACCCAGCGCCAGCAAAAAGTGCGGCGGCGATAAAATAACTACATCAAGACCATAGGCATTGTGCCACCAGTCATCAAAAGGTGCAGAGGTAAGCATAGCAATGGCTCCCCAAATACAAAACAAAGCTCCGAGCGAGCTGTAGAAAAATCCCCAAATTTTTACAAGGCCTTTTTTAGCCTCAGCCGTTCCTTTGAAAGTATTCCACAATACCTGTATGCCCGAAAATAACCCGGCAAACACGGCACCGAGATAAATAAGTATATGAGGTGGCGATAAAAATTTATCCCGACCGATAGTAGTATGCCAGCTAATATCCCACAAGATACCTGTAACAGTAAAAATAGAGGCAAGCGAAACCGCATAAACATACATTGGAATGCCGTGAATATGAGCAACCGCGGCTGTTTTTTTCCCCGGTTTTGATACTGCAACTGATGGTGAAATTGCTATTGACATATCTTATACTTCGTCAAGTGAAAAGGTGTTATTATAAACATTAATACGGTTTCTCAAAGGGCGGTTTTTCTAGTTCTGCAATAATAAATAATTGGAAATGACATTGATAATCATATTGGCTTTACCAACAAATATTTGAAAATTGAACGTGTTTTTCAGGTAGAGATAGAATTACTGTAAAATAAAACTAATACGGCAAAAGATGCAATATTTGGTGGAATTATTATAAAAAATCTTTTTCTGACTAACCTCCACTTTTACCTGTCAATATTAAATTATTTGCGTCAATTTCTTTGCTTACAACAGCAGCAGGTAAATTTCAATTTGAAGTTTATTTGAAATGTTGAAATAAAAGATTGACATTCTTAGCGATGCCTTTTCTCTGCGCTCTCTGCGGTTAAAGCAACTAACCGCAGAGAGAAATGCAAGAGTTTTTCGCAGAGTGCCGCAGAGAAAAACGCCTGGCTTTGCCGTTGCATCGCTATTAATAAGCTGCAAAAATCTATTTCTATCCCTCGAACTTTGCTCAACTCCGGTTTGAGTCACACTCTGGCATTATATCTTAGAAGCCGTAAAAAACGGATGGTTTTGCTCTCTGTGCTTCTCAGCGATGCCTTTTCTCTGCGGTTAAAGCAACTAACCGCAGAGAGAAATGCAGGAGTTTTTCGCAGAGTGCCGCAGAGAAAAAGGCCTGACTTTGCCGTTGCATCAAATTTATTTCTATCCCCTAGAACTCGTCTAAAATTGATTGTTTTTGCTCTCTGTGCTTCTCAGCGATGCCTTTTCTCTGCGGTAAAAAAAACTGACTGCAGAGAGAAATACAATTTTTTTTTCGCAGAGTGCCACAGAGAAAACACGAATGGATTACTTTTCTAAATAATATGGACAGGTTCTTAACCATTCAGCAAGTATATTGAAAAGAGCAAGGTCACCTACTTTTTTTCTGAGTTCGATACAAAAGCAATGTGCCTGCTGTCCGGCGACCAGGAGTTTACATTGATAGTTCCCTGCCCTCCATACAAATAAGCAATTACTCTTGGCGCTCCACCGGCTACCGGCATCAATCTTAGCATCACCTTTTTATAGGAAGGATGAGAGTTAGGTTCGATATCTGTAGGAAACGAAATCATAGCCATCCATTTTCCGTCAGAAGAAATATGTGGAAACCAACTGTGATATTCATCAAACGTTAATTGCTCTTTGCCCGTTCCATCAGCTTTCATTCGCCATATTTGCATGGTGCCTGTTGGGTTCGCATTGTAATAAATGTATTTACCATCAGGGC
>JBBPZJ010000501.1:0-43931 GCA_038199395.1 Chitinophagales bacterium | reverse complement strand
TTGGCGAAGTTCAAATTTTGAGTGGCAAAATATGTATAATCGTATCAGGCAAGCAAATATTGCTTTAGAGAATTTGCCATCAGCAGATTTTGACAATAAATCTCTAAAAGAAAAGTTACAAGGAGAAGCACGTTTTTTAAGAGCCTATTATTATCAACAGTTACTTAGGTTTTATGGGGGTATACCAATTATTACCAAAACTTATGGCTTAGATCAGGATTATAGTATAGCACGTAATACCTATGAAGAATGTGTCAATTTTATTGTGAAAGATCTTGATACAGCAGCAATTTTATTAAAAGGAAAGTCTAAGGTGCGCGGTCGTGCTTCTGAGATAGCCGCCTTAGCACTAAAATCACGGGTTCTATTATATGCCGCCAGTGATTTGCATGATATGCCGACTGCTAAGGCGAATTCTACGGTACTTGCGGCGTTTACTAAGCCTGAACTATTGGGCTATGTAAGCGGCGATAGGAAAGCCAGGTGGCAGGCAGCAAAAGACGCAGCCAAAGTTGTATTGGATTTAGCAGGATCAGGTTATAAGACCGATTTATCTGCCCCTGTTAGTTTCGAAGAAGGAAGAAAAAATTACATTTCAATAGCTATGGCTGGGGGAAGCAAAAGCCCTGAAGCAGATCCTGCAGCAGCGAAAGAATTGTTATTTGAAAGAACTTTTAGTACTGATTTAAATGAAGGTGCCGGACAGGTGGGGTTATACAACGGTCCTAATGGCTATCATAATTGGTCTGGTAATTCTCCAATAGGAGAACTGGTAGATGATTATGAAATGATGGACGGAACGAAGTTTAGCTGGAGTGACCCCATTAAGAAAGCAAATCCTTATGAAAACAGGGAAGCTCGTTTTTATGCTACTATATTATATGATGGCGCTCCTTGGAAACCCCGGGATAAAATTTCTGGAAATGTAGATCCTGCTAATGAAATTCAAACCGGTACTTATATAATTGGAAGTGCAAAACTGCCCGGTCTTGACACCCGGCAAAGCAGTATTGAAAACTGGAACGGTAGCTGGACGGGTTATTATTTCAGAAAATTTACCGATCCCGACCCTAATATTGTTGAAAACACCCAACGGCAATATATTCCTTGGGGCTTCCTTAAGTATACCGAGATCATGTTCAACTATGCTGAGGCCTGTATTGAGTTAGGATTAGAAAGCGAAGCCAGATCAATGATCAACAAAATAAGGTTTAGGGCTGGGTTGCCTGCCGCTACCGAGTCTGGTGACGCTTTACGGCAACGTTTACGCAGTGAAAAAAGGATAGAAATGGCCTTTGAAGAACAGCGCTATCACGATGCAAGGCGGTGGATGATTGCCAAAGAAACGCTTGGTAGAAAAACAACCTATATAGATGTTAAGGGTGTTCTTAAGGCGGGCGCAACCGCACCTTCCCCCTATCGTAAGGATCCAACAAAATTTGATTATACATATACTCCAGTAGTAAATAATAGTCTTGAAAACAGAACCTGGGATGATAAAATGTATTATAGGCCTCTTGATAAAGACGAAATAAACAGGAATCCTAAATTGGTTAATAATCCCGGTTACTAATAAAATAGTGTTTATTTGAAAAAATCTATGCTGCTAAAACCAGCATAGATTTTTTGTTTTCAGAATATTATAATTATGTCGTTTAGTTCGCAGTATACATGACTTACTTTTATAAAATCGCTTTCTGTTTCAGAAGTTTTTTGATAAACATGTTAATTTGATGTTTCTATTTCTACTAATGTGTAAATTTTTATTAAATAAGGCGGCGGTTGTTTAGAAGTACGCCGTAGAGAAGCAAGAGTTGCTAATTTTATTTCTCAAAACACCATATCTATAAGTTAATTTTTACTTCAATATCCATTACCCTTGAAGAAGATTCTCGTTACTTATTCCTTTTTTTTAATAGTCTTTGCATTTCTGCCTGCTTGCAGAGATACTTTATCCGAAGATGGACAAGCAAGAACTTCAACTCCACTGTTTATTTTATTGCCTGCTTCACAAACACATGTAGATTTCAATAACGCTTTAACCGAAGGCTTAAATACTAACGTATTAATTTATGAGTACTTCTACAACGGCGGAGGAGTAAGCGTTGGTGATGTAAATGGTGATGGACTTCAGGATCTTTATTTCTCCGGGAACATGGTTGAAAACAAGTTGTACCTGAATAAAGGAAAAATGCAGTTTGAAGATGTAACGAATGATGCAGGAGTGGCAGGGAGACCAGGACCATGGAAGACGGGCGTTACAATGGTTGACGTAAATGGCGATGGCAAAAAGGATATTTATATTTCTTATTCCGGCAAATTGAGGGGAGAAAAAAGAGTAAAGCAACTGTTTATAAACGATGGAGCGGACGGCAACGGTATCCCTCATTTTAGTGAGCAGGCTAAAAAGTATGGATTAGACGACTCTTCTTATACGACTCAATCTGTTTTCTTTGACTATGACCGGGATGGCGATCTTGATGTGTTGTTATTAAATCATAGTATAGTACGACGCACCATATTAGATGAAGCGACTATTAAGGAATTGCTAAAAGAAAATGATCATTTGAGTGGATTAAAACTTTTGAGAAATGATAACAACTTTTTTCACGAAGTAACCCACGACGTTGGGATAAAAAGTACTGTATTATCGCATGGTCTTGGAGCCGGAGTGGCCGATATAAACGGAGATGGGTTTCCGGATATTTACATTTCTAATGATTATCTCGAGCCCGACTTTCTCTATATTAACAACGGCAACGGAACTTTTTCCGATAAGCTTCAAAAAAGCCTCGGCCACACATCCTTTTTTTCAATGGGAAACGACATCTCTGATATAAATAATGATGGCCTCAACGATATAGTGACCTTGGATATGCTCCCTGAGGATAATCACCGGCAAAAATTATTATTCTCTCCTGACAATTATGAAAAAGTAGATGTAAATATCCGGTCAGGTTTCTACTACCAGTACATGAGTAACATGCTGCATGTGAATAATGGTAATGGGACTTTTAGCGAGATTGGACAGCTTGCAGGAATTTCAAATACTGATTGGAGTTGGGCTCCTTTAGTTGCTGATTACGATAATGACGGATGGAAAGATCTTTTTGTTTCCAATGGTGTTTTAAGGGATTTTACGAACCAGGACTTTCTGAAGTACATGGGTGATAACTTCCAAAACCGGCAATTAACAAGAAGTGATTTATTGGAAGCCGTTGGTAAAATGCCTTCCGCTAATGTTACAAATTACTTCTTCAAAAATAATGCTGATCTGACTTTTAGCAATGTTAGTAAAATGTGGGGCAGTGATTCTTCATCCAACAGTAATGGAGCGGCCTATGCCGATTTAGACAATGATGGAGACCTTGATTTAATCGTTAATAATATAAATCAACCGGCATTTATTTATCAGAACGAAGCAAATAAGCAATTAAAAAATCACTATTTACAAGTGAAGCTGGTGGGTGCCGCCAAAAACACTGATGGTTTAGGTGCAAAGGTTACAATCTATTCTAATGGAAATAAGCAGTACCTGGAGCAAATGCCAAACAGGGGCTTCCAATCGAACGTTTCCTCAATACTGCATTTTGGATTAGGAAAAGAAAGCAAAGTTGACTCACTAAAAGTGGTATGGCTTAGTGGTAAGCAGCAGGTTATCACAAGCGTGACGGCCGACCAGGTTATTACAGTGGTGGAAAAAGATGCTAAGGAAACAATGTTGGCTAAACAAGCCGTGCAATCTTTATTTACAGAAGTTAAGTCTCCGATTGATTATACATCGGCGGGCAACACAATTAACGACTTTAAAAGACAGCCTCTGCTGGTAAATCCGCTTTCCTTTTCAGGACCATGTTTAGTAAAAGGAGATGTGAATGGTGATGGCCTTGAAGATGTATATGCAGGTGGCGGAAGTGGCCAGGCAGGAACAATCTTTCTGCAACAAAAAGGTGGTCAGTTTATGAAGAAAGCAGAGCCTGCTTTTGAGGTTGATAAAGTAAGCGAAGATGCAGACGCTATATTTTTTGATGCTAATGGAGATGGCGTTACTGATTTGTATGTAGCAAGCGGTGGTTATCATAATTACACCCCTGCTGATCCACTGCTGCAGGATCGGCTTTATATGAACGACGGTAAAGGAAACTTTACTAAAAGTGAGGGCGCTTTGCCTGCTATGCTTGTCAGCAAAAGTTGTGTTCGTGCTGCTGATGTTAACGGAGATCATTTTCCGGATTTATTTATAGGCGGAAGAGTAATACCCGGCCAATATCCCGAAACTCCTCAAAGCTTTTTACTTATGAATGACGGTAAGGGACATTTTCAGGATCAGATTTTGTCTATTGCTCCGTCCCTTCAAAAAATTGGAATGGTTACCGATGCGGCATGGATAGATCTGAATGGAGACAATAAAAATGAGCTGGTTGTAGTTGGTGAGTGGATGCCGGTAACGGTGTTTGTAAACGCAAATGGAAAGCTCGAAAATAGAACCAGCAATTTTTTTGAAAAACAATATAGTGGCTGGTGGAACAGAATATCTACCGGCGATTTCAATAAGGATGGAAAACCCGATTTGATAATTGGAAACCAGGGCTTAAATACTCAATTTAGGGCGTCTGATAAAGAACCGGCGGAAATGTTTTATAAAGATTTCGATGATAACGGTTCTATCGACCCCATTCTTTGCTTTTACATACAAGGGAAAAGCTATCCGTACGTAACCAGGGATGAACTGCTCGACCAAATGAGTATTATGCGAACCCGTTTTACCGATTACAAAAGTTATGCAAATGCAACATTGAAAGATATTTTTACTGAGCAGGAACTGACAGATGCAAAACAATTGAAGGCAAACTATCTGCAGACAGCTTACTTTGAAAGTTCGGCAGACGGAAAGCTGCATGAGAAAAAATTGCCAATGCAGGCGCAGTTTTCTCCCGTCTTTACAATAACGCCAATCGATTATAATAAAGATGGAAATGAAGATGTATTGTTGTGCGGAAACATTAATCACGCACGGTTAAGATTTGGTAAGTATGATGCTAATTATGGGATGTTGTTAAAAGGAGATGGAAAAGGCAATTTTACTTATGTTAACCAGCAGCAATCGGGATTTAACGTATGGGGTGATGTACGAAGCGTTCTTAACATCAACAATACGTTACTTTTAGGCATCAATCAACAGGCGGTGAAAGCGTATAAATTGAAAGCACATGGGTAAAGGGAAAAAGTTGTTGATCTTCGTTTTCATAATTACGGTTTTTTTCTGCAGTAGCTGCAAAAGAAGTTCCGGTGACTCATTTATAAGCAATAAGGATATAAGTAATGTAATCAGCCAGATGACTGAACTAATGGTTCATGATGTTACTAATCCACCATTAGCTGCCCGTTTCTTCTCTTATGCCTGTCTCGCAGGTTATGAAGTTGTATCGCAGAACCAAACTAAGCTTAAAAGCATGCAGGGAGTTTTGAACAATTACCCTGTTCTGCAAAAACCAGATTCCATAAAAGGCTACTCTGTAAAATTAAGTGCGGTATTGGCAATGTTAGAAACAGCCAGGAAAATGCAGCCCTCGGGTGAATTACTTAAAGAATATGAAAACCATCTTTTAGATTCATTTAGTAAAGCAGGAATTTCAGACGAAACAATAGAGCAATCAAAAAAGTATGCAATTGCCGTAAGTCGTAAAATTCTTGCATATGCTAAAAGTGATGGTTATAATAAAATCAGCAATTACCCAAGGTACACGCCCGCAAATGCTGAAGGAAGCTGGTACCCTACACCTCCGGCATTTATAGCGGCAATAGAGCCTTATTTTAGAACCGTTAGGCCATTTACGTTAGATACCTGCACACAGTTTATTCCACCGCCTCCGGTTGTGTTTTCAAAAGAGAAGAATTCTGCCTTTTACAAGCAGATGCTTTTAAACTATAAAGAGAATTTGCCCGAAGAGCATCGTGACATTGCCGCTTTTTGGGACTGTAACCCATTTGCGGTACAAGACAATGGTCATTTGATGGTGGGTTTGAAAAAGATTTCTCCCGGCGCCCATTGGATGGGAATAACAGGTATCGCATGTGAAAAAGAAAATAAGGGCTTCGAAGAAACAATGCTTATCTATACTACAGTATCTGTTGGTTTGATGGATGCTTTCATTTGCTGCTGGGATGAAAAATACAGAAGCAACCGAATTCGCCCCGAAACTGCCATTCGTAAATATATCGATCCAACCTGGGGCCCGCTAATACAAACCCCTCCCTTTCCTGAGTATTTAAGCGGGCATTCTGTTATTTCAGCTTCATCGGCTACCATTCTTACTTATTTTTTTGGTAAAAAATTCAATTACACCGATACTGTTGAAAACAGGTACGGACTTCAACCCAGAACTTTTAAATCTTTTCAGGATGCAGCATTGGAAGCTGGCCTTTCCAGGTTTTATGGAGGAATTCATTTTATAGACGCCATCGACAACGGAAGAGCGCAAGGATTTAAAGTGGGCGAGTGGGTATTACGTAAATTCAACAAATCACGGCTAATTTAACGAAACGAAGTGCTGAGCTTTTTATAGGATCCGACAGTTTTATCAGCACCCTTTTTGAACATGAAATATTCAGAAAATTAAACAGGGTTTGATCTTACACGCAATAAATAATCAATAGTGAGTATGCTTAATAAAAATACATGGTTAATGGGTATAAAGATAATTTGGCTGATTACTTTCTTGTTCGTTACGATGCTGCCGGGCATCGCCCAGCAAACCAGTTTACCTGGTTGGGCGTTTGGACCCTTTATACGTCCCCAAAATGTAAATCCTGTTTTATCTCCCCGGCCTTCCAGTAAGTTTACAGACCCTATGAGCATGAAAGAAATAGCATGGGAGGCAAACGATGTATTTAATCCGGCGGCAACAATTAAAGACAATAAGATTTATGTTATTTACAGGGCAGAAGATAAATCAGGAATAGCAATTGGTACAAGAACGTCGCGGCTTGGCCTGGCAGAAAGTACAGACGGCATTACTATGAAGCGTCGTGCAACGCCTGTCCTGTTCCCTGCACATGATAGTCAAAAAGAGTTTGAATGGCCCGGAGGATGTGAAGATCCCCGTGTTGCTGTTACTGAAGATGGAACCTATGTAATGTTCTATACACAATGGAATAAAAAAGTGCCCAGGATAGGAGTTGCTACTTCTAAAAATCTAATTAAGTGGACCAAGCACGGGCCTGCATTCAGGTATGCTTATAACGGAAGGTTCTTTAATATGGCAAGCAAGTCTGCATCCATTATTACAAAGTTTGTAAATAACAAGCAGGTTATCGCTAAGATCAATGGAAAATACTGGATGTATTGGGGCGAACATTTTGTAAATACTGCCACATCAAGCGACCTCATTAATTGGACGCCCATGCTGAATGATAAAGGAGAATTGAAACAGTGTATAGCTACAAGAAAGGGTTATTTCGACAGTGATCTTACTGAGTGTGGCCCCCCGGCAATAATGACTGATAAGGGAATTTTACTGATCTATAATGGTAAAAACAAAGCTGGCAAAGAAGGCGATGAAAATTATACAACCAATACCTATGCAGCAGGACAGGTACTGTTTGATTTGAAGGATCCTACCAGGCCGGTTGCAAGATTAAATAAACCATTTTTTGTACCTGAGGAAGCATTTGAAAAAAGTGGTCAGTACCCTGCTGGAACTGTTTTTACAGAAGGGCTGGTTTATTTTAAAAACAAGTGGTTTTTGTACTATGGATCTGCAGACTCGAGGGTTGCAGTGGCAGTATTTGATCCTTTAAAACGCAAATAAATAAACACATTATGAAGAACAACTTATTTTGCTTCTTACTTGCAGCGCTGGTTGGCAGTTCGGTCAATGCTCAGTTAACTAATACTAAATGGAAGGGAATTCTTAAAATAGAAGATGCGGTAAATGTTACATTTGATTTTGGCAAAGACACGCTTGTTGTTAGAAACCTGGATGAAAATACAGTGATCGAAACCATGCTTTATTCTGTAAAAAATCTATCGTTCACCCTTACTAAAGTTTCAGGCCAAAGTGACTGCGATAACTCCACCATTGGAAAGTATACTTATCAAATAAACAACAACTCTCTTACAATTAATTTAGTTGAAGATGCATGCGATGACAGAGCTCCGGTTTTAGATCATTTACAATTAGCGAAAATTTGATAGTTCCGGGAATATTGCGATTTATTGTTCAAAGTAATGAGACAACTTTCTTTCTCTTAAGCGGCAGGACTAAACCCTAAGCAAAACTTGTGAACAAACTTACCATTTTTTGCCCCTCGAGCTATAATCGTCTTACCCGTATATTTTTAAACCAAACTTTTTGTCCATGATGTTGTAACATGATCAGGCCGTCTGGCGATTTGCCATAATTTGGATTTTTACTAAACTTACTTTTAGCAAGTAAGGTGGTCATCTCGGGGGAATTCATTTCATACTGTACCACTTTTTTACCATTTAACCAATGCTCTACGTGGTTCCCTTTTACAATCAACTTGCCCTGGTTATATTCTCCTACAGGTTTCAAAGTTTTGTTTTTTGGTATGATTAGGTCATACAAAGATCCGGCAGAACGTATGGCCGCAGTGTCGTTAAAATTGATATCATCCAGCAATTGAAACTCGTAATTATCCAACCAGTTCGGACTATTTCCGTTACCAGATTGGTGCGCCAATGTTTCCTGCATATGAAAAAATACGCCGCTGTTACCAGCTTTTGATACTTTCCAATCAAACACTAACTCAAAATTTTTGTATGCTTCTTTTGTGACGAGATCAATATTAGGAACGCCTGTTTGTGTTGCCAAAGCTCCATCCTCAACCTTCCAGGCTTCATTAGGAAAAGACGTCATATTATAACCTCTGAACTTATCGGTAGAGCCTCCATTAAATAAAACTGTCCATTTACCCTTTTGAGCATTGGCAGCATTTATTATAAAAACAAGTGCAAGGATAAAATGTATAATTTTCGTTTTCATAAGACCATAATTCATTGTTTAAAAATAGGGTTTAAAGTTTGAATCCTGGTTGAAACAATAGTTGAAATGGATTAATAATGGTGAATCTATCATCTACGCGAATATCTGTTTTCATATTTTTAGAATAGGAATGTTACTTTATGGCTGGTTGAAACCTAAAGAGGCAAAATCGATTTAATGTCGTGATGGATACAAGACAATCTTATAATACCTGGGCGGATCAATACGATACAAATAGTAATAAAACGAGCGTTATTGAGGCCAAGGCTATTAGAGATGTTTTATCAGGAATCTCATTTGGCAAATGCTTAGAAAGAAGTTATGGCACCGGAAAAATACAGTATGGCTTGTTCAGAAAACAAACAAAGTATTGGCTGTTGATCTTTCAGAAAAAATGCTTGCTACGGCAAAAGAAAAAGTTACTTCTAAGTGAGTCGAAATGAAAATAACAATATATGAAATTGGAACTTTATACCTGCTGAGTATGAATCACACGAGATTTTTGTTCAATTAAGTGATGCAAAGCAGATAGCAAAAAGAATAGCGGAACGAACGGTGGTGCAACAAGCAGCTTAAGTAAAAAAAGCAAGACTTCTTAAAGGAAGTAAGGGAAAGCTATGCACAAAGAAAAGCATCGACCTAATGCATCATATGTTTATATGACATATAACATAAAGTAGAAGATGTTGGCAATCCTTCAGCCTCCCTTATTTTACCTTAAGAAAATTTATACGAAATTTCAGGGTGACCTAATTAAAGATCGGTGAATTCGAAATACCTGCCAAAGAATAAACTAAGCTGTTGACTGCTCAGTTTATTCAAAAAGCGGAGTCTTACCCTCCAATAAATGTTGATACTCTAATCTTATCTTTCACCATTGCTCTTACCGCTTCAGCAATTCCCTGCGCATCGTATCCACATTCACGGTATAGCTCTTTGGGTGTTCCATGTTCAACAATTCTATCAGGTATTCCTAATATTCTAACATCAGCTTTGTAGTCATTTGCTGACATGAACTCGAGTATTGCACTTCCAAAACCTCCTACAACTGTGCCGTCTTCGACTGTTACAATTTTATCAAATTTTGAAAACACCTCGTGTAATAAGTCCTCATCCAGGGGTTTTACAAAACGCAAATCAAAATGCGCAGGATTTAATCCCTGGGTTTTCAATTCACGAATAGCTGCAGTTGCAAAATTGCCCGGATGACCCAAGGTTAGAATAGCTACATCTTCGCCGTCCTTTAGTTTACGTCCTTTGCCAATCTGAATTTCCTCAAAAGGAGTTCGCCACTCAGTCATTACACCTTCCCCGCGGGGATAGCGGATAACAAATGGCATTTCGTTACTTTCAAGCTGTGCTGTGTACATCAAATTTCGCAACTCAGACTCATTCATGGGAGCACTTATGACCATATTTGGAATGCAACGGAAATAAGCAATATCATAAGCTCCATGATGTGTGGGGCCATCTTCACCAACTAAACCTGCGCGATCGAGGCATAGAATAACAGGTAATTTTTGTATCGCAACATCATGTACAACCTGGTCAAAAGCCCTTTGCATAAAGGAGGAGTAGATATTGCAATAGACCCGCAAACCCTGAGTGGCAAGACCGGCACTTAAGGTAACTGCGTGTTGCTCGCAAATGCCCACATCAAAAGAACGTTCAGGCATTTTTTCCATCATAAACTTAAGAGATGAACCGCTTGGCATTGCCGGCGTCACTCCCATAATTTTATCATTTTTTTCCGCAAGTTCTATTATACTATGTCCAAATACGTCCTGGTATTTCGGAGGTTGAGGTGTATTAAATTTCTTTTTTACGATTTCCCCGGTTATTTTGTCGAATAGACCCGGCGCATGCCACTTTGTTTGATCTTTTTCGGCAAGAGCATAACCTTTTCCTTTAACGGTAATAATGTGTAAAATTTTAGGCCCCGGAATTTCTCGCAGATCTTGAAGGGTATCAACAAGCTTGGTTATATTATGTCCATCAATTGGTCCAAAATATCTAAGATTTAGAGCTTCAAACAGATTTGAACTGCTGCTTACCATTCCTTTTAGGCTTTCAGCCACTTTGTGAGCCATTGACCTGGTAAAACCTTTACCTACCGGCAATTTTCCTAATGCTTTCCACACATCGTCTTTAAACTTATTGTAAGTAGGAGATAAGGTAATATCAGTCAAATATTCTTTAAGAGCGCCCACATTAGGGTCAATGCTCATGCAGTTGTCATTTAACACAATTAACAAGTCACTGTCCGCTACTCCGGCATGATTCATTGCTTCGAAAGCCATCCCTGCAGTCATAGCTCCGTCCCCTATAATTGCTACTGACTTACGGTCTGTTTCTCCTTTATATTTTGCTGCCATCGCCATACCTAAGGCAGCAGAAATAGAGGTAGAGGAATGTCCTACACCAAAAGTATCATATTCACTTTCTCCTCTCTTCGGAAAACCACTTAGGCCATGATATTTTCGATTAGTGTAAAAATTATCTCGACGACCTGTTAGTATTTTATGACCGTAAGCCTGGTGTCCGACGTCCCAAACCAACTGGTCATACGGGGTATTATAAATGTAATGAAGCGCAACAGATAGTTCAACCACTCCCAGGCTTGCAGCAAAATGACCTCCGTGAACACTTACTACATCAATAATATATTGCCTCAGTTCGTCACATACTTTATGTAGTTGTTCACGGCTAAGTTTTTTAAGGTCAGCGGGACTGTCAATCCCCTTTAATAAGTTTCCTGGAGTAATTTCCATCCTATCCAATTTTTGTAAAATTAAGGTATAATTAATGACCCTTTCCGATTTGCCACTTCTGGTATAACAGGTTTTGTTAATAAAAGGTTTGAAATTGTATTTTATCTACATAAAACATTATTTCCACCAGTTAACACCGATATTCACCTTTAGTCCAAAGAAGCATGAAATACGCGTTATTATTTTTATTTTTGGTAGCGTATGAAGAAAACCCTTTCAAAATATTGGCTTTGCCAAATAGGTGGCTGGAGCACTTATATAATTGTTTACACCTTTTTTTACCTCACCCTCCGCACAAAAGAACAGCCCGATTTCTACAGAGTTCTTTTTCTTGATGCCATTTTAGGTCTGTGCATAACTCATCTTATGCGTGCCTTCATACAACGTGTAGGCATTTTAAAGCTTCGCCTCGATAATCAGATTACTTACATGTTTTTAACTACCGTCTGTGCTTCCTTTTTGTTTGCTTTTGCAACTATTTATCTTGAAGACACTTTTAACCTTACGAGCGACACCCTTCGTCGCTACAGCCTTTTATATAAAACGCTCCGGGTCTCTTTTGGTAGCTTCACTTTTTTAATCATCTGGAACCTTATTTATTTTACTTACCACTACGTCCTTAAAAGCCAGCAGGAGCAGTTAGACAAGGTAAGGCTGCAGAGCCTGGTCAAGGAGCTTGAACTTAAAACCATTAAAGCACATATTAATCCCCATTTTATTTTCAATGCCCTTAACAGTATTCGGGCACTTGTAGATGAAAACCCACAAAGAGCACGGCAGGCTATTACGGAGTTAAGTAACCTTTTAAGAAGCAGCATGCAGTCTGAAAAGGTTGAGACAACACCCCTATCTAAAGAATTAAATATAGTTCGTGACTATCTCGCCCTCGAACACATAAGGTTTGAAGACAGGTTAAATATTGAATACCAAATAGATGAAGATACTCTTAACCAGCCTGTGCCTCCCATGATGCTGCAAACACTGGTAGAGAACGCCATAAAACACGGGATTAGTAAAAAGTTGGAAGGTGGAGTTATTAAAATAGTGTCCGACTTCAAAGACAACCACCACCAATTAATTGTTACTAATTCAGGCCATTTAAATGGAAATTTTAACCCTGACGGTTTTGGCCTGTCCAGCACCCAAAGCAGGCTGATGTTAATTTATGGGGAGAGCGCTCACTTTGAAATCAGAAACAAAAGTGAAAATATAGTGGAGGCAATAATTCAAATGCCTGTAAATACTGTTTAAATTTACTTGGAACTTGTACCAATGTCAGTGTAGTGATCAAATTTTTGTTGCATCGCACTCCTGAACCGGGTTAATTATATGCTGCATTTTTCAACTAAAACTATTAATTAGGACAAACCAAAAACCGGAAACTATGTCTGTGAGAACAATTATTATTGATGACGAAAGGTTAGCTCGTAATGAATTAAAAAAATTATTGCAGGATTTTGGAGAGATTGAAATAATTGATGAGGCCTCTAATGTACAGGAAGGTCTGGAAAAAATTGAGCGACATAATCCTGATCTTATATTTCTCGACATACAAATGCCTGGTAAAACCGGCTTCGACCTACTCGAAGAATTAGACCGGTCTCCTAAAGTTATTTTTACTACAGCCTATGACGAATTTGCTTTGAAAGCTTTTGAAGTAAATGCATTTGATTATCTTCTTAAACCTGTCGAACCAAAGCGTCTTTCAGACGCAATTCAAAAAATAAAGCAAGATGAAAATTCAAGTGCTCCTCATTCTAATGGAACAGTCAATGGCAGCACAATCCGCGAAGGGTTATTGACAGAGGATGACCAGGTGTTTGTTAAAGATGGTGAACGATGCTGGTTTGTTAAGCTGAATGAAATCAGACTTTTTGAAAGTGTGGGTAATTATGCGAAAGTGTTCTTTGGGTCAAATAAGCCACTGATCTTAAAATCTTTAAATTCTTTAGAAGAAAGATTAGATGATAAAGTTTTCTTTAGAGCGAATCGCAAACATATTATTAATATGAGGTGGATTGAAAAGATTGAACCTTATTTTAATGGGGGGTTATTGCTTGATCTAAAGGGCGGTGAAAAAATAGAAGTGAGTCGCCGGCAAACCGTTAAGTTCAAAGAAATGATGAGCTTATAAGTTATTTTTGATGCATGAAGAAATCCTGTATCAGTTTTTTTTGCATCGTAATTGCCTTATATACCCATGGTCAGTCAATTGATGAAATAATCAACAGAGCTGAAGTTAAAAGAATAGAAAGTATTTTATCAGCAGATAGTATGCAAGGCAGAAAAGCTTTTACTGCATCTGCCGATAAGGCTGCTAATTTTATATCTAATGAATTTAAAAAAATTGGGTTAAGCACTTTTAATGGTTTAAAGACCTATAAACAAACCTTTTCTTTAGCAAGTCCCAGCCTTACTAATGCTACTGCTACAATAGATGGAACTGTTTTGAGTACCAAACAAATCATTCCCCTCACTACCGCTAAAAATGTACAAATTACAGAAGCTTCAGGATTCTCTAAAGCATATATAAAGCAAGGTGAAGATTTTAGAAAAAAGGTTAATGAACATCTAAAAAGGGACCAAAATCTAGTTGTATTCATCGATTCGTCATTTGCTTCGGTTTTTGCAAGATTGGTCAATCTCAGGCAGTATCTTACTCCATCTGATAAAACCGTAGTATTTGTTCTCGGAAATTATCCTGCAACTCGTTACAACATTTCATTTACACAAGAGTTGAATGAAATGGTCGGTGAAAACGTAGTTGGAATAATACCAGGAAGAGATAAAAAGGAGGAAATGGTTATCTTCTCTGGCCATTATGATCATATAGGTACACAAAAAGGAGGGAGTGTCGATACAATATACAATGGTGCTAATGATGATGCATCAGGCATCACAGCCATTATCGAACTGGCCAAATATTATAAAGCAGCAAAAAATAACCGGCGAACCTTAGTTTTTGTTGCCTTTACTGCAGAGGAAATTGGAGGCTTCGGTTCTCAATATTTTTCAAAACAACTGGATGCAGACAAGGTAGTTGCAATGCTTAATATTGAAATGATAGGAACAGAAAGTAAGTGGGGTAAAAATAGTGCTTACATAACCGGATTTGAAAAGTCTGATTTGGGGAAAATCCTCCAACACAACTTAAAAGGAAGCAGGTTCGCCTTCTACCCCGACCCGTATATCGACCAGAACTTATTTTACCGTTCAGATAATGCTACCCTGGCCCGATTAGGGGTACCTGCACATACCATATCGACTTCAAAAATGGACAACGAACAAAATTATCATAAGCTGACGGATGAAGTAAGCACTCTGGACATACCTAATATGACCGAGATTATAAAATCTGTTGTATTAAGTGCCGGAAGTATTGTAGAGGGAAAAGAGACTCCCTCAAGAGTAAAATCTGATGAGCTAAAAAGATAATAGATGCTTTTTCGATAGACATTGGTAAGTTTAAAAGGATCGTGGGTGTAAGTCCTGCAACATAATAAGGACGGCGAGGATGCCTTTACCTGGTAAAAGTGCGCTACACAGTTATTGCGAGGCTATGTACTGCTGTGGCCATTTCTTTTATTAGCAACGGATCTTTTTCTATCGCATTTCCAATGACAATGACATCGGCCCCTGCTTTGCAATTGCGATAAGCCTTTTCCGGATCAGCTATTCCGCCACCTACAATTAGGGGCACTTCGATATTAGCAGATACCATTGAGATCATACTTTCTGTAATAGAACGTTTTGCACCTGAGCCCGCATCCATATAAATTAGTTTCATTCCAAGCATTTCACTCGCCATTGCTGTACATAAGGCAATTTCATTTTTATCGGATGGAATAGGCGTGGCATTTGAAATGTATGAAACAGTAGTTGGTGCACCTCCATCTATCACCATATATCCGGTAGGCATAATTTCTAACCCACTTTTCTTAACAAAAGGGGCACTTACAACATGTTGACCAATTAACAGCTCTGCGTTTCTTCCGGAAACAAGGGAAAGGTATAATAAGGCGTCTGCGTACTTGCTTATTTGCGCAGGACTACCGGGAAAAAGCACTACGGGAATATTGCAGGAAGATTTTATCTGTTGAATGCACTCATCCAAATTATTGGATATAATTAAACTGCCACCAACAAACAAATAATCAACCTTCGATTCTGTTGCAAGTGAAACTAACTGATCCATTTTATCATTATCAACTTTATCAGGATCAATTAACACTGCAAGAGACTTTTGGCCCTGCTGTTTATTTTTTACAAAATGCTGGTAAAGCTTATTCTTCATGCAACTGTTTATCGTATTCTTGCAAAAATGCTGAAAAAATTTTATTTATTGGCTTTTGATTTCGATAATATGCTGTTTCTAATTTCAAAACTTGTTTGAAATAGTTTACTTTATGAATAAAAATGTTGTGCCATTAGTAGGTTGCCGGCAGCACTAACCAATCCCCGATTAGCGTTTTTTAAGAACTTGTATCGCAAGCTGTAATACAAGCAGTGTCACCCATTGTTTTGGTTACAAACATTTTTAAGCTCTCTTATCCTGGTTTTGCATATTGCACGATAGCAAAGCAGTTCCTTTTCTTATTATAATCTTCATTCTATTCATATCGGCAATAATTAGAATAAAGTAGTAAAAATTGTCATGCTATTTTTAGAAGTTGTCAACATGTATGTGGACATTGGCTGAAACTCAATGCAGTTTTGACCTTGCAATAATTATCCACAGTAGGGGGATATTATACACTTCATTTTATGAAAAAAGGCTAATATTTTCGTCTTCCCCTACAACAGTTAGAAAACAATGTTTAAATTAATTCACTTCATATAAACTTTTGCCAATGGCCGCCACACAAACCAACACCGGATTACAATTTAAGCGCCGCTTTACTAAAGATGGCGTATCTCCATTCGATATGTTCACATACGACTATCGGACCAGTATCATTCGCAACCCTTCAGGAGAGGTTGTGTTTGAAATGAAAAATTGTGAAGTTCCTATGCAATGGAGCCAGATTGCAACCGACATCATTGCACAAAAGTATTTCCGTAAGGCGGGAGTGCCGCAACCAGATGGAACTCTTGGCAGAGAAACGTCTGCAAAGCAGGTAGCACATCGAATGGCTAATTGCTGGAGAGTGTGGGGCGAAAAATACAATTACTTCAATAGCCCTAACGATGGGCAGGTTTTTTACGAAGAGTTGGTGTACAGTATTTTAAACCAGGCTTGTGTACCTAACAGCCCGCAATGGTTTAATACCGGCTTATATGAAAGTTATGGTATTAGTGGAAAACCTCAGGGACATTACTTTGTCGACCAAAATGATGGCCAGCTTAAAAAGTCTACGTCTGCATACGAAAGACCTCAACCACATGCCTGTTTTATCTTAAGTGTTAAAGATGACTTGGTAAACGATGGTGGCATTATGGATTTGTGGGTACGTGAAGCAAGAATTTTTAAATACGGATCGGGTGTAGGAACAAATTTTTCTAATATTCGCGGGGAGGGCGAAAAGCTAAGCGGTGGTGGCACTTCCAGCGGATTAATGAGCTTTTTAAAGATAGGAGATCGTGCTGCAGGGGCAATTAAAAGTGGAGGTACCACTCGTCGTGCTGCAAAGATGGTTTGCCTTGATTTAGATCATCCGGAGATAGTTGATTTTATAGATTGGAAAGTTGAAGAAGAAAAAAAAGTAGGTGCTTTGATTGCTGCAGGTTATGCAAGTGATTATGAGGGGGATGCTTACCGAACCGTATCAGGTCAAAATTCTAATAACTCTGTTCGTATTCCAAACGAGTTTTTTGAGAAACTGGAGAAAGGTGAAGACTGGCATTTGAAAGCAAGAACAGATGGTCGTACAATGAAAACAATTCCTGCAAAAGAATTGTGGAACAAAATTGCTTATGCAGCCTGGAGATGTGCAGATCCGGGAGCACAGTATAACACCACTATTAATGAGTGGCATACTTGCCCTCACGGTGGTGAAATAAGAGCCTCTAACCCATGCTCAGAGTATATGTTCCTCGATAATACAGCCTGTAACCTGGCTTCAGTTAACCTGAGAAGATTTCATGATGATGATACTAACATGTTTGATGTTGAAGGTTTTGAATATACCTGCAGGTTATGGACTGTTGTATTAGAAATTTCAGTTTTAATGGCCCAATTTCCAAGTAAAGAAGTTGCGCAGCTTTCTTACGAGTACAGAACGTTGGGTCTTGGTTTTGCTAATCTGGGTAGCATGTTAATGGTAAGCGGTATTGCGTACGATAGTGAAGAAGCCCGGGGTATTGCAGGAGCTATTTCAGCCATCATGACCGGTGTTGCATACAGAGCTAGCGCAGAAATGGCGAAGTTTAAGGGAGCGTTTGTAAAGTATGAGGAAAATAAAGAAGATATGCTTCGGGTAATGCGCAACCACCGTGTCGCTGCTTATGATGCCGACAGCTATGAGAAATTGAGCATTAAGCCCCAGGGAATCAAAGCGAGCTATTGTCCTGATTATATGCTTTCTGCTGCTTGTAAGGCATGGGATGAAGCAGTTGAGATGGGTGAGAAATACGGTTACCGTAATGCTCAGACAACCGTGATTGCTCCGACTGGCACAATAGGTCTGGTAATGGACTGTGATACGACAGGAGTTGAGCCAGACTTCGCCCTGGTTAAGTTTAAAAAGCTAAGCGGCGGGGGATATTTTAAAATAATTAATCAATCGGTTCCTCAGGCGTTAAAAAATCTTAAATACACTCAAAAAGAGGAGGATGCAATTATTAAATATGCTGTAGGAAGTGCTTCTTTTGAAGGCGCTCCCTTTATCAATGCACAATCTTTAAGCGAAAAAGGATTTATAGCTGAAGAGATAAAGAAATTAAGTGATGCGCTAAAATCTGCTTTTGAGATTGGATTTGTATTCAACAGGTTTACTTTAGGTGAAGCATGTTTGGAAAGATTAGGCTTTACCGCCGAAGAATATATGGATTGGAACTTTAACCTCCTGGAGGCATTAGGATTTAGTGACGAACAGATGGATGCGGCAAACGATTTCATTTGCGGAACCATGACGGTAGAAGGGGCTCCTTATCTTAAACCGGAACATCTTTCTGTATTTGATTGTGCCAATAAATGCGGTAAAAAAGGCGAACGATTCATTCATGCCCATGGTCATATTCGAATGATGGGAGCAGCGCAGCCTTTTATTAGTGGAGCAATCTCTAAAACTATCAACCTCCCAAATGAAGCGTCTGTTGAGGAAATCGGAGATTGCTACATGCTTAGCTGGCAGCTTGGATTAAAGGCAAATGCTTTGTATCGTGACGGTTCAAAAATGTCTCAGCCGCTCAGCAACAAAAGCGATAAAAAGAAGAAAACTGAGGAAGCTAAAGAAGAGGCAGCTCAACCAGCAGGAACTGACCTTCAACCCGAATCTAACATTGTCGATTTAAGTAAATTGACCGTTGAGGAATTATTGGATGAGGTTACAAAGCGTATGCATGCTTCTACCGATACACAACTGAAGCGGAAACTAAGTGATATTGTACAACGCAAGTCATTACCAGGCAAACGTCGTGGCTTTACACAAAAAGCAAAAATCGGAGGGCAGGTTATTTTTTTACGCACAGGTGAATACAGTGATGATACTCTTGGCGAAATATTCATTGACCTTGCAAAGGAAGGCTCAACTTTACGCAGCCTGATGAACTGTTTTGCTATAGCTGTTTCCGTCGGTCTTCAATATGGCGTACCATTAGAGGAATTTGTAGAAAAGTTTGTATTTACCAAATTTGAGCCGGCAGGAATGGTTGATCATCCAAATATTAAAGCGACTACTTCCATTGTCGATTTTATCTTCCGTTGTCTTGCTTACGAATACATGGGCCGTACAGATCTTGTTCATGTGCTGGATAAACCAGAGTTAAGCAATCTTGGAGACGAAGCAGAGGATAAGCATGAACTGAGCAGTGTGAGGGTAACTCCTTCAGCGCACATCAATAGCCCTCAAAGCACGCAGCCGCAAAAGCAACAAAAAATGGCTGCTGCAAGGGTAGATGCCAGTTTAGATGCAGTAAATGCTGCAGCTAAAAACATGCAAAGTGACGCTCCGGCTTGCAACACCTGCGGCCACATAACCTTACGGAGTGGCACCTGCTATAAATGTTTGAATTGCGGCAATAGCATGGGATGTAGTTAAATATCCTTGCCTCATAAAGCAAAACCCTTGAAGAAATTTCAGGGGTTTTTTGTTTTCTATGTTCGTAATAATCGTTTTTAATTAAACTTAAATTGATGCACCTTCGCTCGCATGTGATTCTGCAACTATAGGCTCAAGCTAAGATTTTTAAAGTCTTTTAATCTTATAATCGATAATTTTTTTTCCAATTGCGGTTGTGATATTCTTTTGCCTACATTTAAGTTTCCAAATTCTTTTTAATGCAAATTCTCTTCTCTTACGATAAAAATTTAGTGATTCAAGCTCTGAGATATCATTTTATCAATCGTTTTGAAGTAAGAATCCTCATGATTTTGGTGAATGTATTTGCAATATTTGCGGCAGCATTATTCTATTTTCATAAAGTTTCTCCACTAGCATTTCTGTTAAGTTCTGTTTTATGGCTAGCCATTATAATTTCGTTTTGGTTTTTTTTACCTAATACTGTCTATAAAAATGCATCCACCTTTAGAGATACCTTTAAAATGACTTTTGGAGAAAGTCGGGTGCGTATAGAAAATGAGCGTGGTTTTACAGAATGGAGTTGGGACAAATTCTCATCTTACATTGAAAGCCCAAACTTTATCCATTTATATTTCGACAGCAAATCCTTTTTCCTGGTACCCAAATCTGCGATTGAAAAAGTAGGAAGTTTAAATGATCTTCGAAGACTACTAAAGGAAAAGATTAAATCAAAAAAATAAGGTCTCTATAATGATTTTTCCATGTTGTAATGAGGAATCGTTACTTCTGTAAATTCTTCTCCGGCAATCTGGTATCCCAGTTTTTCATAAAACCCGGCAACCGTTTTTCGTGCGTGCATGCAAAGTTTTTTATAACCTCTGTCACGGGTAATGTTTTCTGCAAATTGCATCATCACCCGACCCATTCCTTTGCCTTGCAAGCCGGCTTTTACTGCCATTTGCCTTAGCCTTACGGTTGTAGGGTTTATTTGTGTAAGAATACAACATCCTAAAATTTCATCATCTTCGAACGCAGCAATCAGCAAATCATCTTTTTCCTTTTCGAGGTCTTCTTTAGAGAAATCAAGACCTAAAGGCTTTCTCAAAATTTGCTTGCGCAAGTCTACCATCTGTTTGTATTCTTTGCTGTTATGATCGATGATCTTTAATGGCATATAAATGTTTAACTTAAAAATAATCTCTACAAAAATATCATTTAATAGTTTCTGAAAAACACATTTCAGAATGAAAAGTATTATTTTATTTAGTATGATTAGAAAAAATAAACATGGTGCAACCAATACTAATATTTCACGTTGCGATTTAAAATCCGAAAGTTTTATAAAGGTTGATGAAAAAAGTATGAACTTGATCGGCGGGTAGAAACTAAACAAGTTTGATGAATTATTTTTTAAAGCAATAATAAAACTTTGTTCCGGTAATGCTAACATTTCTAATTACAGTCATCCTATAACTTTAAACATAAGGAGGAATGTTTATTGCAATAACTGTAGTATGAGTATAACGAAGCAACTATCGAATACCTATGTTGTCGAGCGATCTAAAGTGAGTGAATTTTTTGCTTACTCTTTTGTCAACATTTTCAGTTTATAAATAAAAGTCAGGTATTTCCTTGCTTATTTACCAAAAATTATATTTTTGCAACCGTAACTAAACTTAATTACAATGTCAGACATCGCAACAAGAGTTAAAAAAATCATTGTTGACAAACTTGGCGTAGATGAAGCTGAGGTAACAACTGAAGCATCTTTTACCAATGATCTGGGTGCCGATTCTTTGGACACAGTAGAATTAATAATGGAATTTGAAAAGGAATTCAATATTTCTATTCCAGATGAGCAGGCTGAAACCATTACAACAGTTGGCCAGGCTGTTGCCTACCTGGAAGAACACGCTAAATAACTGATAATCATTTATTAGCGCAAATTTTTTAATCCGCCTCATAAATGCTCCCCGCGTATGTGAGGCGGATTTTATCACTTAAAAATCTGCCGGTAGAATATGCAATTGAAAAGAGTTGTTGTAACTGGTATTGGAGCCTTAACCCCTTTAGGAAACAATCTCGAAGATTACTGGAACGGATTAATAAACGGGGTGTCCGGTGCTAATATGATAACTCTGTTTGATGCTTCAAAGTTCAAAACCAGGTTTGCCTGCGAGCTGAAGAATTTCGAAGCTACTGATTATCTTGATAAGAAGGAAAGCCGGAAAATTGACCGTTTTGCACAAATCGCCATAATTGCAAGCGATGAGGCAGTGCTAGATGCAAAGATTGATAAAGAGGCTGTAAATCCAGATCGTGTCGGAGTCATCTTTGGCAGTGGTATTGGGGGTTTAACTACTTTTCAAAACGAAGTCATAGATTTTGCAAAAAGTGATGGAGTGCCTCGCTTCAGTCCTTTCTTCATTCCTAAAATGATTCTTGATATTGCAGCAGGGCAAATTTCTATGCGTCACGGTTTCCGTGGTCCCAACTTTGCTGTCGTGAGTGCCTGCGCTTCCTCCACCAATGCTATTGTCGATGCGTTTAATTATATCCGCATGGGTAAAGCTGATATCATATTAACCGGTGGAAGTGAAGCGGTTATAAGCGAGGCGGGCGTTGGCGGGTTTAATGCGATGAAGGCTCTTAGCGAAAAAAATGATGAGTTTGAAACTGCAAGCCGCCCTTACGATAAAGACCGTGATGGGTTTGTGATGGGGGAAGGAGCTGGTGTACTTGTTCTTGAAGACCTTGATCATGCCCTTGCCCGCGGAGCTCACATTTATTGCGAAATAGCTGGTGGAGGTGCCACTGCTGACGCTCATCATATAACTGCCCCACATCCGGAAGGGTTAGGTGCAAAAAATGTAATGCTTGCAGCCCTCGCTGATGCAGAAATGCAGCCGGAAGATATTGACTACATTAATACCCATGGTACTTCAACTCCATTAGGTGATGGGGCTGAGTTAAAAGCAATAACTCATGTATTTGGAGATCACGCATATAAATTGAATATCAGTTCAACGAAAAGCATGACGGGACACTGTCTTGGCGCCGCAGGCGTTATAGAAGCTATTGCCTGTATTCAAAGTATTGTGCATGGCGTCATCCCACCCACCATCAATCACTTCACCGATGATCCTGAGTTAGATCCAAAATTGAATTTCACATTCAACAAGGCAGAGAACCGCACGGTAAATGCAGCTCTAAGCAACACGTTCGGATTTGGAGGTCATAATGCTGCTGTAATAGTTAAAAAATATGTAGCTTAACATTGTGGAATTTATCGAGCGATTTTTAGGACGAAAGAAGAATATTCAAACCTTACAAAAGCAGTTGCAAAATGTGTTGGATATAAAAACCAGCAACATTTCTTTGTACACCACAGCTTTAAGTCATCGTTCTGTAAAGGAAAATGCAGACGAAAACAACGAGAGGCTCGAGTATTTAGGCGACGCGATCTTAAGTGCTATTGTGGCTGATTATCTTTTTAAGAAATATCCTTACAAAGGAGAGGGGTTTCTTACAGAGATGCGAAGTAAAATGGTCAACCGTCAACAACTAAATGACCTTGCTATCAAGATTGGTCTGAAGAAGCTTGCGTTATACAACAAAATTGACGGTTCTCTTAAAGGCAGCCAAATTTTTGGAAACACGCTAGAAGCTTTAATCGGAGCTTTTTACCTGGATAAAGGTTATCTGAAGACGCAGAAATGGGTGACAAAACAAATGATCATTCCTCATCTGTACGTTGATGACCTTGAATTGATCGATATTAATTTGAAGAATAAATTAATTGGTTGGGCAAGTAAGAACGGAAAATCTTTAGGTTTCGAAACAGTTGAAGAAAAACTGGAAAACAACCGCAGGGTGTTTTCTATTGCTGCAGTTTTAAATGGTGAACAAATAGCGGTTGGAAAAGGCTATAACAAAAAAGATGCAAGTCAAATTGCAGCTCAACAGGCTATCGAGAAATTAGGCTTATAGCAATTAAAAACTAATTACCAGGTAGGAGACCAAAAATGAACGTGCTATACAACAGAGTTCGTTTAAAGCACCAAGGCCAGGGCTCCTTAACTGTAAATATCACCAACTTTATTTCTTGCATTTCGACAGAAAGTGGAGAAGGTGTTACAAAATAGAAAAATAAAAAGGTTCCATTTAAAGTCGGTTCTTTACGTAACCAGCTTTAAACAAAACCTTTATATTTTATAAAACAATTACACTGTTTACGCTACCAAATTCATTGTAATGCTGGCTATCTGCTTCTGGCTCGTTTACCCACTCAGACTCATTCACACGATACTTAAATTCATGCTGACTATTTTTAGGTAATGAAACATCGGCGCTGAAAGTGCCATCTTTTTTCTTGCTCATTACAATAGAGTTTTTCCAATCACTGTTTAATCCCAGGATTTCTACTGTTTCTGCATTTTGCAGGTTTAGAGCAAACTTTACTTTGCAGTAGTCTTTTGTCTTAAAGTATGTTTTTTGTACCATGCTATTTTAGGTTATTAAAGGTTAGCTTTTAATACAAATAAAAAAAAAAGGTAACCCAACGGCGGTTTCAGGCATCGAAGCTCTACTTCTAATTTCCTGAAAGCTACAACTACCACTTCAGTCTCAATAACAGTCATTTTTATTACAAAGCTTACTTGAATCTTTAGGAAAAAGCGGGGATATCCGCTTCATAAAACGAGTAGTATAATACAGTTGGGCGACAAGCAAAAAAAGGGTAATATGATTTGCTTACTGTGTTGTCGCTTATCACCTTGGTAAAATTTTTTATTCCAGCTATTCTACTTTTCTATCCTGCCCTTGTCTTTCAAGCATCCAACCAGGATACTCAGATGGTAGCTTACTTACTTCATTGAGTTTTTGCAATTCTTCTGCAGTAAGTTTTACATCAATGGATTTCAGATTATCTTCAAGCTGCTCTGTTTTCTTTGCTCCTATTATTACGCTTGTTACGGCGGGTTGGTGTAACAACCATGCTAAGGCAAGTTGAGCAACCGAAATTCCTTTTTCGTGTGCAATGGGTTGCATCACGTCTATTATGTCAAAAGCTTTTTCTTTATTTACGGGTGGAAAGTCAAAATTAATTCTTCGGCTATCTTCCGGTCCCTCCATATTACGTCCATATTTTCCGCTTAACAATCCACCTGCCAAAGGGCTCCACACCATTAAGCCAACTTTTTGATCGTTTAGCAATGGTATCAGTTCACGTTCAAGATCCCGGCCGGCAATTGTATAATAAGCCTGTAGCGAATCAAATCTCGCTACCCTGGTATATTTTGAAAAAGATAGAGCTTTCATTAGTTGCCAGGCAGCTAAATTACTGCAGCCTATATAGCGAACCTTGCCACTCTTAACCAGGTCATCTAAAGTCCACAGCGTGTCTTCAATTGGAGTTAAGGGGTCATAGCCATGTATCTGGTACAGATCGATGTAGTCGGTATTAAGACGGCGAAGACTTTCTTCAACCTGTTGCATAATGTGCTTGCGGGTAAGACCTGATCTGTTAGGTCCTTCACCCATTTTGCCGCGCACTTTTGTAGCTATCACCAAATCATCTCTTTTAAGCCCAAGATTTCTTATTGCTTTCCCGGTCATTTCTTCAGACAAACCTTCCGAATAAACATTGGCTGTATCTATAAAATTAATCCCTGCATCTACTGAACGTTTTACGAGTTCATCAACCGGTTCCTGCGTCAATTCGCCAATAGCCGTCCAATAACCCTTTCCCCCGAAAGTCATAGTGCCAAGACAAAGCTCAGAAACTTTAAGACCGGTGTCACCCAATATTTTGTATTTCATAATTCAACTGATTACATGTGTTTTAAGTAAGTTATAGTAACATCAAAAATTGCGCTAACCTAAACTTGTTGCCCGGTTGTAATTAATACGACGATATATTAAGCATTAAGTGGGTCCTTACGCTAAATACCCTAACATATATCGGATGCAATTGTTTTTTAAAAAGACATAATTAATTTAAGGCAAATATTTCGTCCCATGTTATAGATGCCATAGCGGCCATTAGGGGAGTGGCTATAATATTCAAAGTATCTTAAGCGGCTTAAATTCGATTGATAGGCCTTATCAAAAACATTATTTACCTGCAACTGAAATTGCAATTGATTCTCTTTACAGTATTTTATTTGCGTGCCTATTAAAACATTAAACAGAGAAAATCCGGGGGTAGGTTTTTCAGTGTCGTTCAATGCTAAATACCTGTTTTGTGCAGCACTTATTTCAGCTTCTGCTTTCAGGTTTACTGATTCTATAATTTTTGATTTTGTTTGAATGCTTTCACTAATACTGCTTACAAGTTTCATAGGTGGAATGAGTGGCAAAAATTCTCCATTGGTGCCCTTGTTCTTATAAACTTCTTTTTTGTTATAGCCATAAATAATTGAAAACGCATTGTCGAACGAAAACCCTTTTTTTGTTGCAGGATGCAGGCTGAAGGTTCCTTCAAATCCGTACAGTTGTGCCGCAGATTGTTCATACTGGTAAGTCTTATTTCCTTGTGCATCTGTTAAAGGATCTCCATTTGCATCAATTACCTGTGCCAGGTAAATATAGTTTTGAATATAATTATGGAAAATACTTGCTGACAGAGAAAAATCTTTGCAAGTAATATCGGCTCCAATGTCTTGCTGAGTACTAAATTCAGAAATAAAATTGCGGTTGCCAAGGTAAATAATATGAGCACCGGGATCGAGACCATTAGAGGCAAACTCAGTAATGTTAGGAGCCCTGTAGCCCCTGGCCATGTTTGCTTTCAGGCTAACCTGGCTGCTTAACTGGTATGTCGCTCCAAGACTCATCGAAATGCCATTAAAGGTTTTTCTAAAGCGGGAAAACTGCAAATAGGCACCGGCAGTATCAGGAGGAAATACCTGGTGATCGAAGCCGGTTGATGTATTGGTATTAGTATAAAAATCGTTGCCTTTTAAAAGTCTTGTATCATATCGCACACCACCACTTACTGTCCAGTTATTTTGCTTCCATTTTGCATGAACATAACCGCCAATATCAAACAGACTGTAATCAGGTATAGGAAAATCAGTACCCGATTTGTTTCTGTTGTTTTGATACATTCCATTAAAGCCGGTAGTAAAATCGATGTTTGAAAAAGTAGGTGCATTGTAGCTAAATGTATAATTAGCAGTATTTAACCGTATAAACATGCCCGGTTGTTGTGGCAGAGTAGGATGGTTGTATTCGCGACGCACATTTTGCTGCACTGCCAATAAAAAGTCAACATCACCTTTGCCCAGCCTGTAATGGTTATTGGCATATAATCTATAGTGTTCTATATGTTGATGTAATGGGCTTAGCCGGTATGAATTCAACTCTTTGTCGCTAACAACCGGGCGGTTAGTTACATCATCCGCATTGCCTTCAGAAACCTGCCTGATAAATTTTCTGGTAAGTGAATCTCTGCTGCCATCTGGTACTCCCTGCAAATTATTATACCATGTAAAGTTTAAAACCGATGATCCTTTTTCGCTCGCATGCTTTATGGTTGCCGATGCATTTGCTTCCCTGTAACCAGTGTTGTAAACTCTTCCATCTATGTCATTTGTATAATTTTTAGCTATTCGGTAAGAGCCTCTTACGGCAATACTCCAATGGTTACTGCCATAAGTAAGTCTTAAACCGTTGCCGGTTAAACCATTATTAGCCTGGTATTCAGAAAAGTATTTTCCCCTGATGATTCTGTCGCTGTGTTGAGGCATTGCCGGCAATAAACTAACTACACCAGCCATTGCATCCGACCCATAAATAAGACTGGATGGCCCTTTGATTACCTCTCCTTTTTCGATGTTGAAAGCATCTACCTCCAACCCATGTTCATCGCCCCATTGTTGTCCTTCCTGCCGCACTCCATCATATAAAGTTAGCACCCGATTGTAGCCAAGTCCCCTGATGAATGGTTTAGAAATGTTTGGTCCTGTCTTCACTGAATTAAGCCCAGGTACATTTTTAGCAAATACGTCTATAATGTTGCTTTCTGCTGACTGTGCAATTTTTCTAGCTGATACGACTGATACAGGAACCGGATTTTCTCTTAGTAAAGTGGCTTTTGAGACACCTGTAACTACTACCTCACCTAAGGCCCCCGACATCGGTTTTAATAAAATTTCGTAATTACTCCCGGCCATAGATATTTGAACGGTATCGGCAGCATAGCCTAAAGAAGAAACAGCAATCCTTGCGAAAGAAGCATTTGCAGGCATTACCAGTAAAAATTTCCCTTCTGAATTTGTTGCTGTACCCATTGTGGTGTTTAATAAAGAAATACTGCTACCAACAACAGGCTGTAAAGTCGTCGCATCTTTTACCGTTCCGGTAATCGTTTTATTTTGTGCCGAAAGATTTAAACTTGCTATCATAAGGGTTGAAATCTGCGCCAGATACATTAAAAATTTTAGCATGGTTAGTAAATTTTATTAGCAAAAGTATATAGTTAGATTGATCTAACAAAAACAAATTTCTTTTACAACTTTAAATTATATCTTACAGAACAATCATTGTTTTTTTAAAGATGAATTCACTTACTGAAGAAAATTACTTGAAAGCTTTATTCAACCTTGCAAATGATACTGGGGAAGTAAATGTGAACGAACTTTCTAAAAGTCTTGACATAAAAATGCCTACAGTTACTAGTATGATGAAAAAGCTATCGAAGAAAAAATTAGTACATTATGAAAGTTACAAACCACTTCGTCTTACGGAAGAAGGAAAAAAAGAGGCAGGCATAATCATTCGTAAGCATCGACTTACAGAAATGTTTTTGGTTGAGAAGATGAAATTCGGATGGGAAGAAGTGCATGATATTGCAGAACAATTAGAACATGTACAATCACTTATTTTCTTCGAAAAAATGGACGAACTTCTCGGTTTTCCAAAGATTGACCCTCACGGTTCACCTATACCTGATAAAAATGGCAAAATGATTTGGAAAGAATATAGTAAGTTAAGCGATTGCAAAGTTGGAGAAAGTGTAAGGCTTGCAGCAGTAATAAACAGCTCGTCTGATTTTTTAAAATATCTAAACACTCGTCAAATGCAGTTGGGCCTCGAGATGAAGATTAAAGCTATTGAAGTATTTGATAAATCTTTCGTGGTAACCTATGATAAACATCTAAACGAAACTTTAAGCCATGTGGTCTGTGAAAGGCTGTTAATAGAAAAAAAATGAGAAGTGGTTATCAGTCAAAAGCTACACTCAAAATTGCAAATTCAACTTCTGCTATAAGTTGCCGGTTGCTTTCTACAATTGCTGGGGAATGCTTCCTTTAGCTACAAGGCTTATTAACTGACCTAATCAAGCGAAAAAGTTGGACGTACTTAAACAAAAGCTCGTTACATAAAATTCTCTTACTTAAATTGCTTCCCTCTTATAACCTATAAATATTTCTATGACTAAAAGTTTTATAAAAGCTCTCGTTGTGGTATTGTCTATTTTACCAGCTTGTGTTGTTGCCCAAACAGGAGCGATAACAGGATTTAGGTCTGCTAAAGCCGATCAGCAAAAGCAGTTGGAAAGCCGTTTCGATCAGAACTTAAGTGCGCAGAACATTGGAGAGGAGATAAAAACGTTTTCTGCCAAACCGCATCATGTAGGCTCGCCGGGAAGCAAAGAATATGCAGCACTTATTGAAAACAAATTAAAAAGCTACGGATTTGATACACGAATAGAAACGTACCAGGTTTTGTTTCCAACGCCAAAAACAAGAGTGCTCGAAATGACGGCCCCAACATCTTATAAAGCACTACTGAATGAACCTGTGCTGAAAGAAGACGCAACATCGGGCCAGCAGGGGCAGTTGCCTGTTTATAACGCATGGAGTGCCGATGGAGATGTAAATGGCGAACTGGTTTTTGTAAATTATGGGTTGCCACAAGACTATGATGAGCTGGAAAAACTTGGAATTGACGTAAAAGGTAAAATTGTTATTGCAAAGTATGGCCGTAGCTGGCGGGGAATAAAACCGAAAGTGGCACAGGAACATGGAGCTGTAGGCTGCATTATATATTCCGATCCTAAAGAAGATGGGTATTTCCAGGGGGATGTTTATCCTAAAGGATCTTTTAAAAATGAGTATGGAGCCCAGCGTGGCAGTGTAATGGACATGGTGATTTATCCCGGAGACCCGCTAACTCCCGGTGTAGGCGCAACGGCAGGAGCGAAGCGTATTGCCAGCCACAACGAGGCACCTAATCTTTTAAAAATACCTGTGTTGCCTATCAGCTATCACGATGCGCTGCCGTTGCTAAAAGCACTTGAAGGTCCTGTTGCTCCTGCCGATTGGCGCGGCGCCTTGCCTATTACTTATCATATAGGGCCTGGTAAAACAAGGGTACATTTAAAACTGGCTTTCGATTGGAAAACTGTGCCTTGTTATGATGTTATTGGAATGATACACGGCAGCCAGTTACCCGATGAATGGGTAATACGCGGCAACCATCACGACGCATGGGTGAACGGTGCAGGCGATCCGGTAAGCGGACTTGCTGCCATGCTGGAAGAAGCCAAAAGTATTGGTGAATTGACAAAAGGCGGATGGAAGCCGCAACGCACTTTGGTGTATTGCGCCTGGGATGGAGAAGAACCCGGGTTACTTGGATCAACCGAATGGGCTGAAGATCACGGGTCTGAGTTACAGCAAAAGTGCGTGATATACATTAATAGCGACGGCAACGAAAGAGGTTTTCTGGAGGCAGGTGGTTCTCATGCGTTAACCAAAATGATGGACGAAGTAGCAAAAGGTATAACCGATCCGCAAACAAAAGTTAGTGTGTACGACCGGCACAAGGCAAGAGAAGTTGTTACCGCGCCGACCACCAAAGCAAAGAAGGATATTTTAGCTAAAACAACAATGGAATTAGACGCTCTTGGCAGTGGTTCGGATTTTTCTGTCTTCCTGCAACATTTAGGAATACCTGCTTTAAACCTAGGTTATGGCGGTGAAGGGCCCGGCGGTGAATATCACTCAATATATGATTCTTACGACTTGTATAAACGCTTTAAAGATCCAACGTTTGCATATGGTGTTGCATTGGCGCAAACTGCCGGCCATGTTGCATTGCGCATGGCAGAAGCGGATGTGCTTCCATTTGATTTTACTGATCTGTATAAAACGCTGAATGGTTATACAACTGAATTGCAGGGTTTAATTGAAAGCATGCGCGATAATACTGCTATTGAAAATAAGCTCCTGTCTCAAAGTAAGTATAACCTTGCAGCAGATCCTGCAAAAACTTTTATTGCTCCAAAACCTAAAGATGAAGTGCCATACATCGATTTTTCTCCTTTGCAAAATGCGCTGGTAGCTTTGCAAAAAAGCACAGACAGTTTAGCCGTAGTTGTAAAAAAAGCCAACGATATAAAAGGAAATCATGATGAGCTGAATAAGCAGCTTTTTCATGCTGAGCAACAGTTATTGTTAACTGGTGGCTTGCCCCGCCGGAACTGGTATAAGCACGCCATTTATGCTCCCGGCTTTTATACGGGTTACGGCGTAAAAACAATGCCGGGAATACGTGAGGCAATAGAACAACGAAAATGGCCTGAAGCCCGGGAACAAATATTGTTAAGTGCTGAGGCCATTAATAAGCTGGCTGTTTATTTAGATAATGTGGCAAAATAGGCGCTTTTTTGTCCATCCAGCAATATTGTGGGGCATCTGCTGCAGCACATTTCTTATCACAATTGCACCGTCACTTTTTATCACTCAGCAAAATCAATAATTTTTCTTCTAAACGGGTAATAGGAGAAAACAAAAAAACTTATTAGTAGCTTTTTTGTTTTGATATTATGTCTACAAATCGCAAAGCAGTCATAATAGGTGCGGGGGTCGCTGGTTTAGCCAGCGCTATCAGGTTAGCTGTTCAGGGTTTTGATGTAGTTGTCTACGAAAAGAATAGTTACCCCGGCGGCAAGCTTTCTCATTTTATTTTAGATGGTTATAGTTTTGATGCCGGTCCAAGTTTATTTACTCAACCTGAAAACATAGTTGAACTTTTTGAATTGGCAAATGAACCGATTGATGAATATTTCAGCTTTAAAAAAGTACCGGTAACATGCAAGTATTTTTATGAAAGTGGAGTTATAATAAACGCTTATGCTGGGCCTGAAAGGTTCGCTCACGAAATGCAGGAGAAGGTTGGTGAAGATGCAGGGAAAGTGCTCTCTTATTTAAAACAATCGGAAGACGTTTACAATAATATTGGTAAAGTCTTTCTTGATCACTCATTGCACAAAAGAAACAGTTTGCTGCAGGCCCCGCTATTAAAGGCAATAAAAGCAACGAAACGAAATTTAATTTTCGGAACATTAGACCAGCTAAATAGCGCACATTTTAGTCGTCCCGAAACAGTACAACTATTTAACCGGTTCGCCACCTACAATGGAAGCAATCCCTATAAAGCTCCCGGCATGCTTAGTTTGATTCCTCACCTGGAATTAAATCAGGGTACCTACTATGCAACAGGTGGAATGAAAAGTATTACCAATGCCTTGTACAAACTTGCTGTTAAAAAAGGAGTTCAATTTCGATTCTGCACTCCTGTACAAAGAATAGTAAACGTTGAGGGAAGCGCAAAGGGTGTAGTAGTAAATGGTGAAAATGTTTATGCAAATGTGGTTGTAAGCAACATGGATATTTATTACACCTACAAGCACTTATTAAAAGACGACGTTAAAGCAGAAAAATTATTAAAACAAGAAAGAAGCAGCAGCGCTGTAATTTTTTATTGGGGCATTGGTAAAGAGTTTCCTGGGTTAGAGTTACATAATATCTTTTTTAGCAAGAATTATAAAGCCGAGTTCGATGCTTTGTTTTCGTCTGCAACAATTTCTGAAGACATTACGGTTTACATAAACATCACTGCGAAAATGGAAGCAGGCCATGCTCCGGCGGGAAAAGAGAATTGGTTTGTGATGGTAAACGCACCTTCAAACCAAAAACAAAATTGGGAAGATTTGAAAAAACAATGCCGGAGGGCAGTGATTAGTAAACTAAACAGAATGCTAAAAACAGACCTCGAAAGTTTAATAGAAGTTGAAGAAACGCTTGATCCTGTTAAGATTGAACAACAGACATCTTCTTATATGGGTGCCTTATACGGAACCAGCAGTAATTCGAAGTTTGCTGCTTTTTTGCGACATCCCAATTTTAATAACGCCGTTAAAGGATTGTATTTTGCCGGTGGAACTGTTCATCCCGGCGGGGGAATTCCATTGTGTTTAAAAAGCGCAAGGTTAGTGGGAGAACTCGTTAAAGAGGATTATAAAAAGTTAATACAACATCATTAATCGAGACTTAGAAGAATGAATAAACTGAGAATTAATAAGTTTCACATAGCAACTTTTATCGCGTTATTGTTTCACGTCACAGGCTTTATCGGCCTGTTTAGTTCAAAACAAAATTGGTTTATAGCAAATACGCCACTAAACCTTCTCATTATGTTTGGTTTAATTATCTGGACGCATTCTGATAAAAACCGATGGTTCTTTTTGTTTGTTTTTATCGCTTTTGCTACCGGCATGGTTACAGAAATGATAGGTGTAAATACATCTCTGCTTTTTGGAAAATATGAATATGGAAAAGTGCTTGGTGCAGGAATACAAAACGTTCCCTGGTTAGTTGGTGTCAACTGGATTATAGTTGTTTATTGTTGTGGTATTGCCATTTCTCATCTGCAAAGCTGGTTCTTCGCCAAGTCTCCTGCTTCCCAAACTTTACTTTCACCGCAGGTGCAACTTATTTCTTTCATTGCTGACGGCGCTATGCTGGCTACTTTTTTCGATATTGTATTAGAACCTGTCGCCGTTAAATTTGGGTATTGGACGTGGTTGGGCGATGGTAGTATTCCCTTCACTAATTACTTGTGCTGGTTTTTAATCAGTGCTTTGCTGATGACTGTTTTTAAGCTGTTAAGTTTTCCTAAGCACAACCAATTCGCAGTACATTTGTTGATTATAGAACTGCTGTTTTTTGCAGCGCTAAGAACTTTTTTATGAATTGGTTAATCTACATTTTAATTGCTTTTGGTACTTTTCTTCTCATGGAGGTTGTAGCATGGGTAACCCATAAATATGTTATGCACAAATGGCTATGGTTTTTGCATGAAGATCATCACATGAAAACACCCGGCTTTTTTGAAAAAAATGACGCTTTCTTCTTGATATTTGCGATACCGAGTTGTCTTTCCATCATGCTTGGCAGTATAAACGGAACATATTGGTTGGTAAGCATTGGGGCAGGTATAGCCATGTACGGCTTAGCTTATTTTATAGTTCATGACATTATTATTCACCAGCGCTTTAAAATTTTTAGTCGTAGTAATAATAAATATGTAAAGGTGGTAAGGTGGGCACACAAAATGCATCATAAGCATTTAGGTAAAGAGGATGGTGAAAGTTTTGGAATGCTTATTGTTAATGGCAAGTACTGGCAGAAAATAGAAAAGGATGCGGAGCGAAGCAAGGAAGTCAAATCATCATAGCGATATTAAACATAATTTTACACATATAGAAAGTATGAGGCCGTGAGAAATCATGGCCTTAGTTATAATTTCACCACCTAAAATTCTGAAATGCAAACGGCGGACGATATCAGGTTACTAAATGAACGAATACAACATGCGGCATTGTTTATAGACAGGCTTAGAGCTGAGTTAGCGAAAGTAGTGGTCGGACAATTGTATATGGTAGACCGGTTGTTGATTGGATTGTTAAGTAATGGCCATGTGTTATTGGAGGGTGTTCCCGGACTTGCAAAAACGCTGACTATTAAATCACTGGCGCAAGCCGTGCAGGCGAAGTTTAACCGTATTCAATTTACTCCTGATTTATTACCCGCCGACGTTATCGGTACAACCATTTACAACCAGCAAAGGCATGAATTCGTAATTAGAAAAGGGCCCATTTTTGCAAATTTTATTTTGGCTGATGAAATTAACCGTGCACCTGCAAAAGTGCAAAGTGCATTGCTCGAGGCCATGCAGGAAAAACAGGTAACCATTGGCGATGAAACACATAAACTGGAAGAACCTTTTCTTGTATTAGCTACACAAAACCCGATAGAGCAGGAAGGAACTTATTCTTTGCCAGAGGCGCAAGTAGATAGATTTATGCTAAAAGTAGTGGTAGGTTACCCCGGAAGAAGCGAAGAACAGATGATCATTCGCCAGCAAGTGCAGGGTGCAGACTTACCTGTGGTAAACCCCGTCGTGAGTACTTATGAAATTTTACAGGCAAGGGGCCTTGTAAGGCAGGTATATATGGATGAAAAAGTGGAACAATATATTTTGGATATTGTTTTTGCTACCCGTTATCCTGAGCAATACAAATTAGATAGGTTGAAGCCTTTGATCAGTTATGGAGGTTCACCCAGGGCAAGTATTAATCTTGCGTTAGCTGCAAAGGCTCATGCATTTATGCATAAAAGGGGATATGTAATACCTGATGACATAAAGGCAATTTGTAAAGATGTGATGCGTCACCGAATAGGTTTAACATACGAAGCTGAGGCAGAAAATATAACTTCTGAAAAAATTGTAGATGATATTTTGAACGCAATTGCGGTGCCTTGAAGAAGTTGACAGTGGACAGATGACAGATGACAGATGACAGAGCAAATCCGTCAATTGTCATCTAACAATCGTCATCTTTCATTCACACAAAATGAAAAACAACGACCATGACTTCTTACAAAAAACTGGAGGCTTGGAAAAGGCAATGCTATTGATAAAGGAGGTTTATGTTCTTTGCAAGCATTATCCTAAAGAAGAATTGTTTGCTCTGACCTCACAAACAAAGCGGGCAGCGGTTTCTATTGCAGCAAATATTGCAGAAGGTGTAGGAAGAAATTATAAAAAAGATACAATACAGTTTTTACATATTGCCAGAGGTTCTTTATATGAAGTCGAAACACTTTTAAACATCGCAGTTATGGTGGAAATAATTCCGGAAGAAAAATTTAATCCATTTGAAAGCATGATTGATGAAGCGATAAGGATATTAAATTGATTAATAAAATTATACGAAACAAGAACCGATTTAAAGTAAATGGAATTCTGTCATCTGGCGTCTAAAACTGTCAACCGACCTTCTGTCATCCGTCATCCAACAACTGTCAACCATCTTTATGACAACCGCCGAGATATTAAAAAAGGTTCGTGAACTCGAAATTAAAAGTAAGAAGCTTACTAATCATCTTTTTACAGGTGAGTATCATACTGCTTTTAAGGGAAAGGGAATGTCGTTTAAAGAAGTTCGGGAATATGAAGCTGGAGATGATCCGAGATTTATTGACTGGAATGTTTCCGCTAGAATGGGTCATACCTTCAGCAAAATTTTTGAAGAAGAAAGGGAATTATCTGTTTACTTGTTAATAGATGTAAGCGCAAGTAGTTTGTTCGGCACATTCAGGCAAAGCAAGAAAGATTTGATGACAGAGATGTGTGCTGTTCTTGCTTTTTCTGCTATCAGCAACAGCGACAAAGTGGGAATTGTCTTTTTTAGCGACCACGTCGAGAAGTTTATTCCGGCAAAGAAAGGCCGTGATCATGTTTTATATATGGTCAGGGAAATGTTGACTTTTAAATCAAAGTCATGTAATACAGAGGTACTAAAAGCGCTTCAGTTTTTAAATGCCACTACTCGTCACAAAAGCATCGTTTTTGTACTAAGCGACTTTGCCGATGCTGGTTATCAGGATATTTTGCGCGTAGCTTCAAAAAGACATGATGTTATTGGAGTGCAAGTCTATGATAAAAGAGATGAGCAATTGCCGCAGGTAGGCTTAATGAATCTGCGTGATGCTGAAACGGGAAAAACGGTGCTCTTAAATACCAATGATCCTTATACAAGATATAAGTACACGCAACAGTTTCAAAAGGTGCTTGAAGATGCAAAAAATGCATTTAGAAAAGCCGGTGCTGATTTGTTGCAGGTGGCCACCGGGCAAGATTATGTAAAACTTTTACAACAATTTTTTATTAGAAGGGCATAGTGAATAAACGGACTTTATATACAGGCTTCTTTATTTTACTGGTGTTATCATCTGTTACTTCTCAACTGTTTTCACAAACAGCTAAGGCTGGGGTTGATAGAGATAAGATATTTATAGGAGAGCAGATCAGGCTAAAACTCGCAGTGGAAGGTGGAAGGGCCGGATTGAAGTGGTTTACGTTTCCTGATAGTCTTAATCATTTTGAAATTGTTAAGCGAGGTAAGATTGATACAGTTTTAAATGGCAGTACTACTAACTTTTATCAAATAATAACTATTACCTCGTTTGATAGCGGAAGATGGGAGTTTCCATCATTGTTTCTACCCGCAAGTGTACAGCCAACTCCTCCAATTGCCATTGATGTCTTGCCCGTCGATGTTTCAAAAATGCAGGACTATAATGACATAAAAGACATTATAGAGGTGACACAAGAAAATGATTTGCTAATAGTAGGAATAGTAGCAGCAATAACACTTCTTTCTATAGGAATCATCTGTTGGCTCTTTATTAAAAAGAAAAAAGTGATTGTCGAAAGGCGGCCTCCAAAGGGAATGCTTTCACCTCTAGACTGGGCACTTACCGAACTAAATAAGTTGAAGTCTCAAAGGCTTGACACGCCGTTAGAAGTTAAAAAATATTATTCAGGATTAACTGACATCAGCCGCATCTTCTTTTACAGGCAGTTCCAGCAAGCTTCACTACAACAAACAACCGACGAATGGATGGTGGCGCTACAAACCCTTTCTGTTGATAATGAAACAAAAACTTCTTTTTTTCAGGTGCTTCGTTTAGCAGACACTGTAAAGTTTGCGAAGTATTTACCGCATTCCCGTGACAATGAAACATCTGTTGAAGTAGTCAAAAACATGCTTCAAAAAGTATCTCTTTTACATTCATTTATTCATTCAAATTACCAACCCAAATAGTTTTGATGCTTTATCAGTGGTTTCAAGATATTACCTTTCATAATCCAGAAGCATTGAGTTTGCTTTTTATAATACCCATCATCGCAATCTGGTATTATAGCAACAGTAAGAAGCGGCAGGGCTCTATGTTGGTAACCACTACCCATTTTCTCTCCGAGATCCGGAGTTCGAAGACATGGCTTCAAAACATTCCGTTTGTGTTGCGCTGCCTTGCTCTTGTTTGCCTGATTGTTGCTCTGGCCAGGCCGCAACATAAATTTAGCGAACAGCAAACCGAAGGTGAGGGCATCGACATTATATTGTGCTTTGACATTAGTGGTAGCATGACCGAAAAAGATTTCTCCCCCAACCGGTTAGAGGCTTCGAAAGAGGTGGCTCAGGCATTTGTGAATGAAAGAACAGGAGATCGCATTGGTATTGTCATTTTTAGTCGTCAAAGTTTTACCCTTTGTCCTATAACTACCGACAAAACAACGATTCTTTCTCAAATTAATAATATCAAAAGCGGTTATCTTGAAGAGGAAGGCACGTCAATAGGCTCTGGCCTTGCTACAAGTGTCGACCGGTTAAAAGATCAGAAGACCAAAAGCAAGATTGTTATACTATTGACCGATGGGGTTGATTTTGGTGGTTTAATTCCGCCCGACATAGCCAAAGAAATGGCTAAGCTTTACAAAATTAAAGTGTACACAATCGGCGTTGGGTCAGAAAAGGAAGTAGATGAGCAGGTGCAGACTCCTTACGGAAACATGACGAATAGAAAGAAGCTGGAATTTAATGAAGGCCTTCTGAAAAATATTGCGGCAGAAACCGGAGGACAATATTATCATGCGACGGATGTAGATGCCTTAAAGAAGATTTACGCCAGTATTAATAAGCTTGAAAAAACGAAGGTCAAAATTACTTCATACGAACGTTTTACTGAAGAGTTTTTGCCGTGGGTGCTAATAGCTTTAGGGCTTATTTTAGTTGAAATTGTTTTGCGGTATACCGTATTTAAAAAATTTCCCTAAGGAAGTTAGTAAATTTTTTCGTTAGCAGACAATTCATTTTAATAGCAACATTGTTGTGTCACTTGTACTTGTAAAACTTTGCTCTGCCTTAATTATTTTTCGTACAGCGTCACTTTCTTCTTCCCGACATGAAGATGGTAATCAATTCCGACTTTTAAGGCATAATTTTCTTTTGAATGACCAACAGGAAATTGAAAACAAACAGGATATTGATAATCTTTTACGACATCATAAATAACTTCTAAAACATCCTTTCCAAAAGGTATGGTGGTATCTTTTGTTTCGGTAAAGTCTCCTACTACTAAACCCGCCAAATTATCTAATTTGTTACTTCGTTTCAACTGGTATAGCATTCTATCGATGTTATAAATATACTCGCCCACCTCTTCCATAAAAAGTATTTTACCTGTAGTGTCAATGTCAGAGGGAGTTCCGATCAGATGACTTATCAGCGATAAATTTCCCCCTGCTAATTTTCCTGTCGCTCTACCTGTATTATTGTAACGCGTAATCTCGCAAACATATTTTTCCTTTTTGCCTTCCAGGGCGAGCCTCAATGACTGCACATACTCATTTTTGTATTCTTCGTCGTTGAATGCAGCAGCCATCGGAGCGTGGAGGGAGGCTATTTTAAAATGATGGTATATATGCGAATGCAAAACGGTAATGTCACTGAAGCCAATTACCCACTTCGGCTTTTTCTTAAATTTTGTAAAATTCAATTGGTCAACAATTCTGCCTACACCATAACCTCCCCGGGCGCACAATACAGCTTGAACAGAATCATCATCCAGCATCTGTTGTAAATCATCCAGCCTTTCGTCATCTGTTCCCGAAAAGTAATTGTATTGACTTCCAATTGTGTTTCCAACTTTTACCCGGTAACCCCACTCCGTTAGTACTGATAAACAGGTTTGCAGTTTATCGACCGGCATATAACCTGCAGGACATACAAGGCCAATAGTATCACCTTTTTTCAAATAAGGGGGAATAGTTGTCATTCTGCAATGATACGACAAAGTAAAAGGGAAAACGTTCGCCAGGCTTGTACAACACTTCGCATTTCTATCGTGACAGGAACCGCTAGCTTTGAAAGATATTTACATTTACAGGGGGGGAGGAGGCGCTATTTCTGAAAGAATAGTAGTTTCTTTCCCAACGGTGAGCTCGTGGCAAAAGCTGCTGCAATAGAAAACAGGATATACCAGCCGATTAAGTTATAAGTGTTATATAAAAGAGATACGCAGTGGATTTTTATAATAATTTATGTTTATTGGAGAAGAAACTTGCAGAAATTTTGCAGTTTCCCGGTTGATCTTTCAGTTAGATTTATAATCTTAACTTTAATAATCAATTCGTGCAAATGATTCGTACACAAGTAATTCCAGACTCTAATAACGTTTCTTTAGCCATACCTGATAGTTATATCGGAAAAAAGGTAGAAATTATCTTATTTTCTGACGAGGATCTTGAAGAAAACGGCAACGCCAAGGGTAAAATTAAGAAGTATAAAGGAGCACTTTCAAAAAAAAAAGCGTTAGAAATGCAAGAGTTCGCTATGCAAATTCGTAAAGAATGGGACAGGGAATTTTAGTAGATACAAATACCGCCATTGATTATCTGGCAGATTTACTGCCTGTTAATGCGGTTGAAATAATTGAAGGAGCTAAAAGCAATATTTCTGTTGTTACCAGAATTGAGCTTCTATCCTGGCCTAATGCAACAACTGATGATACCAATATGCTTTCTGATTTTATCACTGATTGTATTGTAATCGAACTATCAGAACCTGTTATTACCAAAACAATTGAGGTACGAAAAAAATACAAACTAAAGTTAGGTGACGCTGTTATAGCTGCAACGGCTCTGCAAAACGAACTTAAATTGTATACAAGAAATGTAAAGCACTTTGATAAAGTACCTGAACTTAAGATAGTCAATCCTTACCTGTTATAACGATTTAATACCTACATGTTGTGAATGTATGCGGAAGTAATGAGCATGGCGCAGCAATCACTATACAGGCGATGAAAGAAGGCCCTACGCCAAAGCTATAAATAGATAAATATCACGAAATTATAAAGCAAAATTTCCATGAGCTTGGAATTAGCTTCGATTTATATCACCGGGAAAATGATATACGCAGTCGATTTGTATAATAAGCCGTATTTCATTATTTTGTCGTGGCACTTTGATCGGTACATTTAGGTGTAGCTATGTTCTTGATTTCATCCCTGATTTTGTAACAAACAATGTTTTACGCTAACTTTAATAAAAGGATATAAAGCAATGAAAGCATCGTTGAAATTAACAGCAGTTTTTGAGGAAGCATCGGAAGGAGGATACACAGCGTACGTTGAAGAAATCAACGGGATAAATTCACAGGGAGACACTCTTGAAGAAGCCAAAGCCAACTTAGCAGAAGCGCTCGAAATGATAATGGAGACTCAAAGAATGTTGAGCAGGGAAGAACATAAAAATAAAAAAGTAATTCGGGAAAATCTTGAATTGGTATAATGAGAACAACCAGCTTCATTTAGTACCTCATTTTAAATAACTGTAAACTATTAAGAGAGGGAAGCAATCACTCTATTTTTTCAAAACCAATTAAATAGAAAAATCTCCTCCGTTCCCAGACATAAAGAGGTTAAAAATAATCTTGTTAGAAAGATTTGTAAAGACCTTGAAATTTTGCCTCCCTCAAACTTCCATTAGCAACTTCATTTCCCCCTTAGCAGCTTATTAGTTATTTTTGCACCCCCTTGCGTTTGCTCCCGCCAAAATATTCTTTTAATACAAGTGCAACGCAACGAAAGGGGTAAAAGTTATAAAGCCTAGTACAAAATGAATTTACCTAAAAGATATATGGTTACTTCCGCTTTGCCGTATGCAAACGGACTAAAACACGTTGGCCATCTTGCGGGTGCTTATATACCTGCAGACATTTATGTGAGGTATTTAAGAGCACAAAAAAGAGATGTTGTTTATGTCTGCGGAAGTGACGAACACGGTGCTGCAATCACAATACAAGCGATGAAAGAGGGTACTACGCCAAAAGCTATTGTAGATAAATACCATGAAATAATTAAGCAAAATTTCCATGACCTGGGAATTAGTTTCGATATTTATCATCGTACTTCTGCTCCCATTCATCATGAAACTGCGCAGGAATTTTTTACAGCATTAAATGATAGAGGCGAGCTTGAACAACAGGAAACCGAGCAGTTTTACGATGAGGAGGCAAAGTCTTTTTTGGCCGACAGGTATATTGTTGGCACCTGCCCGGTTTGTGGTCATCACAATGCTTTTGGCGACCAGTGCGAGAAATGCGGCACTTCTTTAAGCCCGGAATTGTTGATTAATCCCCGCAGTACTTTAAGCGGTAATGCACCTGTAAAAAAGACAACCACTCATTGGTACCTTCCACTTAATAAACATGAGGATTTTCTTCGCAAGTGGATTTTACAGGATCATAAAGACGACTGGAAGACGAATGTGCTGGGCCAATGTAAGAGTTGGATTGATGCAGGTCTGCAGCCAAGGGCAGTAACACGTGACCTCGATTGGGGAATAAAAGTGCCGTTGCCGAATGCTGACGGAAAAGTATTATACGTTTGGTTTGATGCCCCAATAGGTTATATAAGTGCCACACGCCAGTGGGCCATGGATAACGGCAAGCGGTGGGAGCCTTACTGGTACGATAGCAATACTAAACTTGTTCATTTTATTGGAAAGGATAACATTGTTTTTCACAGTATTATTTTTCCGGTCATGCTAAAGTTGCATGGAAATGTGTTACCGGCAAACGTACCAGCAAATGAGTTTATGAACCTGGAAGGCGACAAGATGAGCACCAGCCGCGGCTGGAGCATTGAGATGGATGAGTACATTAATGACTGGATTAAAAAAGACAATGGTGGCGATAGCATGGCCGATGTTTTACGCTATTACCTCACTACAATTTCTCCGGAAACAAAAGACAGCGAGTTTACCTGGAAGGGTTTCCAGGACGCAAATAACAGTGAGCTTGGAAACATTTTTGGCAACTTTGTAAACAGAACGTTTGTATTGATGCATAAGTTATGTAAAGGCAAAGTGCCTGTTTTGCATAATGAGATTCTGGATGATGCAGACCGCAATATGTTTGTTGAAATTGCGGCTGCAAAATCGAGAGTTGAAGAGCTGATTGAAACTTTTAAGTTTAGAGAAGCTTTATTTGAAGTAATTGATCTGGCAAGAAAAGGCAACCGCTACATGCAGGATAAACAGCCGTGGATAGTTGCGAAGCAAATGGAAGCTGCAAGCCGTAAGCTACAAGCTGCAAGCGATGAAGAAGCTGCTGCAAGCGAAGAACGCCGAAAAAGCTTGCAGCTTGAGGCTAACAGCTTGCAGCTCAAGATCGACAATTGCTTGCATATTTGTTTGCAGTTGACAGCTAACCTTGCTATCCTCATTAATCCTTTTTTGCCTTTCACAGCGAAGAAATTATGTTACATGATGAAAGTGGTGGATAAAATGCTCGATTGGGAAAATGCAGGTAAGCCCAGGTTATTGAGCGTAGGTTACAGCCTGAGAGAGCCGCAAATTCTGTTTAGAAAAATTGAAGACGCAGAGATCGCGGCACAAATTGAAAAACTAAAAATTAAAAGTAAAAAAGTGGAAGAAAGTAAGAATGCAGATGCCGGTTCCCAGTTGCCGGTTCCCGGTAGCGAACCGGTTGAAGCAAAAGGTGGACAACAGGTAACAGGAAACGGGCAACCGGTAACCGGCGATGGGCAACCGGTAACCCATACCAAACCTGAGATTGTTTTTGATGATTTTGCCAGGATTGATCTGCGTGTAGGAACCATAGTAACTGCTGAAAAAGTACAAAAGGCAGATAAACTGCTAAAGCTGCAAATAGACCTCGGTTTTGAAACAAGAACCATTGTTTCAGGAATAGCAATGCATTTTCAACCAGACGAAATTGTTGGAAAGCAGGTAACGGTAGTTGT
>JBBPZJ010000500.1:0-5002 GCA_038199395.1 Chitinophagales bacterium | reverse complement strand
TCATTGAGATCCGATAATTCTTTGATTTTAGAATGATATTCTGAATTGATTGTTTGCAGTTCTTCATTTACCGATTGCATTTCTTCGTTGGTACTTTGCATTTCCTCATTAGCAGAAAGCAATTCTTCGTTGAAGGATTGCATATTTTCATTGGAGGCTAATAATAGTTCTTCGACAGACGCAAGTTTTTCTTTGGTTCCTATAAGCTCTTCCTCAATATTGGCTGTGTATTTATTTGTATAAAGGCTTTCATCAAATGTGATTGTTTGTTTCCCTGCAATATTCTTTTCATCTTTTGAAAACAAGACCAACCTCTTTACTTGTCCTTGTTCATTCTTAGTTAATGGCTTTACAAACAGGGTAATGGTTGAGTCAATGCCTTCTGCATTAATTCCTTTTACCACTGTTAATTTATTTGTTTTATCAGCTTCTACGCAAGCAGTGCTATATGACATCTGGAGGGGTTTTGACAGCAGGTCAGGCAGGTAATAAACAAACATTTTTTGAAGAAGAAACTTGCTGGTGTCTCCAAATACATTCATAACCTGGTTATTTTCATCAATCCACAGGCCCGAGTATCCGAGTTCCATTAACAGGCTTACATCACTGCCGGCTGCTGACGCTTCACTTTGCTTCGAATGCTTGTCGCTTCCTTTTTGAGGATTCGAAAATCTTTTACCATCAATTGAAGGAGCAGCGACAAAAGTCTCAAAATTCATGATCCTTTTTGATTCCATATTCTGATAGATCTTCCATGTTTTATCAACCTCTTCTACTGAAGAACTGATGTCAGTAATATTCTCACTGGGTCCTAAAAACAGATAACCTTTAAATCTCAATCCAAAATGCAACATTCCTATTACTTTTTTCTGCAAGGCAGGGTTCATATATATCAGCAGGTTTCTGCAACTGATAAAGTCCATGTTACAATAAGGCGGATTTTTAATCAGGTCGTGATGGGCAAAAATGAGCATTTCGCGAATGGACGTGTTTATTTTATACCCATTATTATCAGGGGTAAAAAATCGCCCCAATCTTTCCGGAGACACATCTTTTTTAATGCTTTCGTTGTAATATCCTTTTTTTGCAAATTGAAGCGCTTCGTCGTCAATATCTGTTGCAAATATTTTAACAGGATTATTTTTTTGCGCAGCGTCTAATTGCTCTCTTATCAATATTGCGAAAGAATATGCTTCTTCACCTGTTGCACATCCGGCCACCCAAATTTTTATTTCTTCATTTTGTTTGGTTTGTAATAATTCGGGAACGACCCTTTTTTCTATAATTTTAAAAGCCTCCTTATCTCTGAAGAATGACGTAACGCTTATTAAAAAATCTTTGGCCAGGTTTTGTAATTCAGTTGTATCCTGTTTAAGTAAATCAAGATAGCTTTCAAGATCATTAAAGTTAAGGAGAGAAGCCCTTCTTTTAATTCTGCGAAGCAGGGTGTTTTTTTTATAGTCTGAAAAATCTTCAGGTAGTTTATCTTTAATAAGATCGGTAATGGCAACCATACTTTTTTCTTCTTCCTCCTCATCAATCTTCGTAACTTTTCCGTCGGTTTTCTTTTCAACATAATGCTCTATGACTTTTGGCATTTGCTCGGGAGGGATAACGTAATCTACCAGCCCGGTAGCGATAGCACTTGCGGGCATCTGGTCATACTCAGATGACTCCGGGTCACTAGCTATCAGCATTCCACCGGCTTCTTTTATCGCTTTCATTCCTTCGGTGCCATCCGACCCTGTACCCGATAAAATAATGCCAATCGCTTTGTCTCCTCTTTCCTCTGCAAGCGACTTAAAAAAGGTATTAATCGTAAGGTTTACGCCTTTTAGCTTATCGGTCAACAACAGTTTGCCAGCCTTAATAGTCATCACATTTTTACTGGGAATAAGGTAAACCTTATTCATTTCTACAGTCATATTATTTGTTGCTTCCTTAATGTTCAGTTTACTATGCTTGTTAAGCAGAGAGGCCATCATACTCTTATAGTCCGCAGATAAGTGTTGAATGACGATATAAGAAACCCCATCCGAAGGCGTATAATCAAAAAACTTATTGATCTGGTCCATTCCTCCGGCAGAAGCGCCGATAGCAATAATGTATTGTTCACTTTTCATAGATATTAGAATAATTTGCTTAACAACAAAAGCTAAATCCCTCTAAGATACCTTTTTAAATCCCTTACCGTACTATTATCTGTAATCATTTTTTGCAATAGCACTTGCCTTCTCTTGCACAGCTTGAGGTTCTGTAATATTAATGCAAACCGTTCGGGCATTTCTTGTGATGAAATGATAACGGTGTTGATATTTTGATATAGTAGTTGTTTAAAACTGTTCTGAAGTGGTTGTATTTATTTTAGGTAAACCGGGTCTATTAAAAAATGTGGGCAGCGACTTTTCAATGTAAAACGAACAAAAACAGGGAGGGTATCCTGAATATTGGTTTGAATAGTTGTGCCGGCTACAGTTGAAGCTGTACTTTTAAAGCATGAACTTTATCAGCCGCTAAAGCCATTGCTTTATTAAAATCTCTAAACGGCAGCAAACCGGTTATGAAGGGACTTAAATCAATTCTTTTTGTTGTAACCAACTTAATAGCCTCATCAAAAACATTTCCATAGCGGAAAGAGCCGATGAACTGAATTTCTTTAGCCATTACCATGTTTGCCGGAAGCGGGATGTCTTCGTTGCCCAGTGTGCCTATTTGTACTATAGTGCCTCCGGGGGCTACCAGCTCGAATGCTTGACGCAACGCATATCGGGATCCCGAGGCTTCGAAAATTACGTCAAATCCATCGCCTGCTGTTTCCTTTACTTTTTCCGCCAGATTTTTTTCTGCCGGGTCGAATGCTACATCTATACCTGCATCAATTGCACAAGCTCTGCGTTCGGAAACAATGTCGCTTACAGCCACAGGCACAGCACCAAAAGCCTTTGCGGTTAGTGCCGTTAATAAACCGATGGTGCCACCTCCTGTTACCAGAACTGTCTTACCCGACACACTTCCTGCACGCTTTACTGCATGTAATGCCACAGCCAATGGCTCAATCATGGCTCCGGCTCCATCGTCTATTTGGTTGGGCAGCAGGTGGCATTGGTCTTCTCTAACTATAACATATTCAGCCATTGCCCCATTCGTTGGCGGATCGGTACTTCCGCTGCCCAACATAATAGTATTTCGACAGAGATTACCACGGCCACTTTTGCAATAATGACAGAAGCCACATGCTCTCGCAGGATTTACAGTTACTCTTGACCCCGGTTGTAATGAAGATAATGTACTATTACCTACGGCGACTACCTCGGCGGTCAGCTCATGCCCTAAAATAAATGGCCGAGAAGGAATGAAGCTGCCGCAATAACCATGTTCGTAGTAATGTAAGTCTGACCCGCAAATACCAACCCTTTTTATTCGCAGGAGTACCATGCCGGGTAGTAATTCCGGAACACCACGACTTTCCATTCGAAGATCTTTAGCCCCAAACAGAACAACAGATTTCATTGATTTTTCCATGGCTGTAATTAATCATTTTTATTTAAAGGTAATTCGGTTGTTTAACAATGCTGCCTGTTAACACATGTGTCTTAAAAATCAACATGAGACGTGGCAGGAAAAGCTTAAAAAGACTCAACGACAATAAAAAATAAGCATTTATTGCGAGTATTATTATTTTTGAAATAATGATTACCATTAAAAAAACTTTCACTAACTGCCTCACCCTGATTTTGATTATTTCATTACTTACTTCGTGTGGAGTTTTTAGGAAAGGACAGAACCAGCAACAGACGTTCACAAATCCTTTACTTCCACATGGTGCCGACCCCTGGAACATTTATAAAGATGGATTTTATTATTACACTCAAACTGTGGGGGATAGGATCGAGATCTGGAAGACTAAAAATCTTTCTGCGCTAAATACAGCACCCCATAAGACGGTTTGGAGACCGCCGCCGGGAACTGCATGGTCAAAGCAATTATGGGCGCCTGAGATTCATTTTATTAACAACAAGTGGTATGTATATTTTGCGGCCGATGATGGAAAAAACGCAAATCATCGACTGTACGTAATTGAAAACAGCGGTCAAGATCCATTAGAGGGTGAGTGGACGTTTAAGGGGAAGATTTCTGACAGCACCGACAGGTGGGCGATCGACGGTTCTGTATTCGAGTATAAAAAACAATGGTACATTACCTGGGCAGGATGGGAAGCACATAAAAATGGTTCACAGGATATTTATATTGCGAAAATGGCCAACCCGTGGACAATAGAAGGAAAAAGGGTGCGTATCTCTGCACCTACTTTCGACTGGGAAAAATATGGAGACTTGATAGTCGATTCAACATCAGAAAATCCTCCTCATGTCGATGTAAACGAAGGACCTGAAATTTTAAAGCATAAAAAGAACCTTTTTCTAGTGTATTCTGCCAGTGCATGCTGGACAGATTATTACGGCTTGGGTATGCTGACTTTTACCGGAAAAGAAAATTTGCTTGATTCGGCCTCCTGGCATAAATCGCCTACCTCGGTTTTTAAACAGTCGTCTCAAAACAGCGTTTATGCACCCGGACACAACTCTTTTTTTAAATCACCCGACGGAAAAGAAGACTGGATCTTGTATCACGCCAATCGCGCCCCTAATATGGGATGTGGAGGTAACAGGTCGCCGAGAGCACAAAAATTTACGTGGAATAAAGATGGAACACCCCATTTTGGTGAACCTGTTAAAGAAGGGATCCCAATACCAGTTCCATCAAATTAAGTTAAACGCCAAACATCATTCCGTATCGAACTGGTTAAATTGGGGTTGCCAGTTTTACTTCAAAAGACAGTTACAAAGTTTTATGGAGCATTTGGCACCCGTAGCTTAAAGCAGGTACCTACTCCATAAGTTGATTGTACTTCGATATCCCCACCTATAGAAGTAAGGGCCTCTTTAACGATATATAACCCTATACCTAAACCGGTTACCTGATAATTACTTCTAAAAAACAT
>JBBPZJ010000499.1:0-3532 GCA_038199395.1 Chitinophagales bacterium | reverse complement strand
TATACTCCACAAGTTGTTGTAAATGGCACTGCCGAATTTGTTGGTTCAAATGAAAGTGCTTTAAATAATGCAATAAATAGCAGCACAATGAAAGGTGCTCCCTCCAATCTTAAAATTTCTGCAGAAAGAAAAAGTAATACCGTTACTGTTAGCTACCGCATAACAGGCAATGAGACACAGTTGTTAAACACAGCAATTGTACTGCCTGATGCCGACACAAAAGTTAGAGGAGGTGAAAACGGTGGAAGAACTTTGCATCATGTGAATATTGTAAGTAATTTAAAAGTGTCGGAACGGAACGGAACCGGTGAACTAACCCTTGAAATACCTTCGCAATTAACAGGCAAACCAATAAAAGTTATTGCTTATACACAAGCGAAGCAAAGTTTTAAAGTGTTTGGAGCAGACCAGGTGGATTTGTAAACTATCCCTAATAATAGATCAACCCTTTTTTCATTAAAACTTTTATGGCAATTATAAAAAAGAAACACCCCTTAGCTTTAAGGTGGGCCCATTGGATTAATTTTCCTGTATTAACCATTATGATATGGACGGGGATGCTAATCTATTGGGCTAATGATGAGTACTCCATTACTATTTTCGGACATACTTTTGTCCGTTTCTTTCCTGAATGGTTCTATAAGTTTTTACATATCCCGCATCGCCTGGCAGAAGGTATGGCATTTCACTTTTTATTCATGTGGTTCTTTGCCATAAACGGTTTTCTTTACGTGGTGTACACAATATTCTCTGGTGAATGGAGACAACTTGTTCCAAACAAACACTCTTTTAAACAGGCCTGGCTTGTGCTGTTGCACGACTTGCATATCCGAAAAACTTTGCCACCTCAACATAAATATAACGCTGCCCAACGCATTGCTTATACAAGTATTATTGTTATGGGATTAGGTTCTCTTATTACCGGCCTGGCAATTTATAAACCTGTTCAGTTTTACTGGTTAACCTGGCTGTGTGGTGGTTACCATGCAGCAAGAATTGAGCATTTTATATTAACCATTGGCTATGTATTATTCTTCCTGGTGCATATAACACAAGTTATAATAGCAGGGTGGAACAATTTCAGATCAGTCATTTCAGGATTTGAGATTGTTGATAAAAAAACTATTCAGGTTATTAAAGATGAACATACAGATGGAAAACTCAATTAATAAAAATAGGGTAGAGCAAAGCGTAAGTGATAAAAAAATTAAAAGACGCAACTTTATTTCTTTTGCCGCTTTCATTGGTTTATACGGTGCTGCTTATGGTGGATGGCGCTGGCTTTACACGTCAAAACCTGAAAATTTGGGAGTAACTGCGGGGGCAAGAAAACCATTGCGAAAAGCACTTAATCAAACAGAATTGTTTTTTAGGAGAGCTTTTAGCAATAACCACCTGGTAAAGACTTACCCCAAATCAATGGCTGCTAAAAAAGTGCGGGTCAATAGTGATATAGGAATTGATGATAAAGATTTTAATCCTGCGGATTGGGTACTTACAGTAAACAGAAATGGTGGAGAACCCTTAAAAATTACGCTTAAAGATTTAAAGGCTTTGCCAAAAACTGATATTGTATATGATTTTAAATGTGTAGAAGGATGGGACCAGATACAACATTGGGGAGGCGTAAAATTTAGCGACTTTATTGCACATTATAAATTAGAAGACGAGGCAAAGCTTCAGTACATTGGTTTAGCAACACCTAATGAAGAATATTATGTTGGCATAGATATGCCAAGTGCTATGCATCCGCAAACATTATTGGCTTACGAGGTAAATGAAAAGCCGTTACCGGCAGTGCATGGCCAACCCTTGCGACTAATTATACCGGTTAAATATGGTATAAAAAATCTGAAGCGTATAGGTTCCATTTCTTTTAGTAACGAACGCCCTCCTGATTATTGGGCCGAACAGGGTTACGATTATTATTCAGGATTATAGTATACTAATTATGAAAAGGGATTAACATTCTATTGTTTAGAATGCTTTCAAAACTCGTCTTTGGATAGGCCCGCGGACGCACCAATAACCCGACTTATGAAAGTATTGAAACAGGTACAATTGCTTTTTATAAAAATAACAGTGAAAAGAAAATGATTTAAGACTAAATAAAAAACATTCAGCCTAACTATAAAGCACCAATAGCAGCCGGGGTAATGCCTCTTACTAAATTCTGGACAGGTGAGGATTACCATCAAAATCATATTGAAAAGAATCCATTTGATGGATATGTACAAATGGTTGGCAGTCGTTCAAGGTTTCCAGTCGGTAATTTGACCGTGTTACTTCCCTCTAATGAGCAGTCTTCATTAAAAAGAAAAGCTGCTTTAAAAAATAAAGCAGCTTTTCTTTTTATTTTTCTAAAAGCATTAATTCATCCGGGCTGTAATGTACTCTATCAGTTTTTCGTCTGACATTTTATTTGAGGTACTTTCTTTTGCAATTGTATTTTTAAACTGCGGTGTCTCAGCCAGATAGTGAATAAATTGTTCTTGAGCAGTACCGGTGCCTGTTACATGCACCTCATCAACATTTTGCATAAAGGAAGTTATTTCTTTAAACAATTTCTGTAAGGAACCTTTTTCAGCATTGTTTGAGGCATTTTCATTTGAATTGCTATCTGGCCCGCCAGTTTTAGCATGCGCTAATATCACAAAGTCACCGGTATCAACATTTTTTCTTCCAACAACAGTGGCATGTTGCGAATCCATCCAAACACCAAACTGTTTTTTGTTTTTAACTGACATTATATTTATTTCTGATACAAGGGTCAAAAAGCATACCCAACAGATAAAAAAAAGCTCTTTAACAATAAATCATCGTTCTTATTATAAATTGTTGTTTTCAATAGAAATAATTTCAGCTTGAACCCAGGAATATAATCTCTGGAGATAATGAAAGATTGTGTACAAAATACACTGTTGCTAAGGGTTTGGGAAATTTCTAATAAGTTAGCAATACTCAAATGGCCTGTATTTTTAAGTAAAAAGAAGGAAGGAAGTTGATACTTTTGAAAAAGTAATAGTCGTTTCATTAAGAAGTTATAGTAAATCAATTACTAGTTAATAAATGTAGAAGGCTAGTTAAGCTGGCAAAAATATATTGAAGACTTTCATATGGCAAGCAATCGTTAGAGGCTGCTCCGTTTCTACGGAGGAGCCATTTTTTTGATTAAACTTAGCCTTAATACTACAAACTTTATACTTTTACTACAACCAAAGAGTTAATGGAAAGAAACTACATTGAGGAAAAAACCTTTAATAAAGAAGACTTCACACAAAAACAATTTGTGCAGGCAGAATACGAAAACTGCAGTTTTATTAGTTGCGATTTTTCGAATGTTGACTTATCTAACATAGTATTTTCTGAATGCGAATTTACCGGTTGTAACCTTAGAGGCTGTCTAAAAATAGAATTTAGGAATACCATTGGTACTTTTAAAAGCTTATAAACCTTAGTTTTTTAGAAAAAAGATGCTGAAAAAGCATTAAAATCGTTCTTTTTACTGCTATACAAAATTCTTGAAATCATT
>JBBPZJ010000498.1:0-7146 GCA_038199395.1 Chitinophagales bacterium | reverse complement strand
TACTGGTAAAAGCAGCTTATGGACAGCACATGCAATCGGAGTAAATCAAGCAGGAGAATATGTTCCTGACAGCCTCTTTGTAGCCGAGGCCCGTACTGCTTCAAGATGGTATGAAATTGCTAATATTTATTCAGCCCCACATCTAAACCAGTTAGGAACGGTCTACGATGCTACTAAAACCAGCGGAAGAAGGGCTGTGAACTATTTTAATTCGAGCATTGCCACAAATGGGCAGGGCCATACTGCATTGGGCGGTACTACAGCAGCCTTTAACCGATATTTGAACGCTTTTGTAACTACTCGGTCAAACGATGCTGCGGCAGGAACTTTAGGGGCGGTGACGAAGGCTACCAACTCTCATGCTATATATGCTCTTTTTTACGGCAATTACCAAGATAGATGGGGAGATTACAGCCAAACAGTCGTTGATCCGATGGATGATCAAACTATTTGGACTTTCCAGGAATATGCAAACGCAGATGATATTTACGGAGTAAGAGCAGTGCAACTAAAAGCTCCCCCGCCAGCAACACCCATTCCTTTAGAAGATGTAGGTAACAAAACAGATAATACGGTTACTGTTAAAGGTATATCGAATAACAACTCCGGCTTTTTTGATCCGGGGCCAGACCAGGGAGGGCCGGGGTATAACAGACTTACTGTAAAATCTACAGGAAATATCATTGCAAGTAACGTCAAATTTAATAGCCCAACTGAAATAACGTTTACACTCAATACAAAAAATAAACCTGCTGGTAAGTACACATTAATTATCACCAATCCTGATGGACAGTTTGTAGCAACCGAATATAGATTATCAAGGAATATTTACACAGCTACTAGCAGTAATGTGCCGTCAATAACGCAAGCAGCGAATGAAAAGCTTCAGCAAAGCTTTATTAAAACAAGCATTGCGTTTCCAAACCCAACAGAAAACAATGTAACAGTACAAATGGATGCAGTTAAACCTTATCGTGGAAAAATTGCGTTGCTCGATTTAACAGGCAAGCAAGTTTTTCAACAGGATTACCAGTTTGTAAAAGGAAGGAATGAAGCGACATTATCCTTATCAAAATATAGTAGCGGAACTTACATTATAGCCATTTTAAATGCTAACAATCTCCTCATTGCTTCACATAAAATAGTGAAGAATTAACCCGGAGATGACCGTCCAAAACATCTTAAAGAAGTTGTCATGTGTCAATTTCTTTAAGATGATATGGAAGAGGCTATAACTGTTTTACAATTGCCACGCTTTGTAAGGCAACATGTATTCCTTCTTGGGTAAAATTAAAATACCGAAATTGCTTTTTTAATTGTTTAAGCGTATATTCATTAAGCAGACCCTTTCCTAAACAATACTGTATCCTATTTTTTACATGGAAACGGCTGTTTTATTTATTAAAAACAGCTACATGAACAAATCAAAAATCAACATGCTCATTGCCGGAAGCGATGCAGATGAAACACAATTATTGGTAAAAATTTTATTAGAAATAATTCCCGAGTTCAAGTATATAACAGCAAAAAATGGCATCGAATGTATTGATGCTCTAAAAAATAAAGACAAGCCCGACCTTGTTTTTCTTGATCTTAATTTGCCTTTAAAAAATGGTATTGAATGTCTTCGGGACATTGGTAATCATGATCTATTACCAAACACTCCTATTATTGTTCATTCTCCCTCGCATAATTTAAAAGATGTTGATGCGGCATATGCTTATGGAGCGAGAGCTTTTCTGGTAAAGCCCGGCTCTTTTAGTAAACTTTGTCAACTTTTAAAAATTGTTTTTAAAAAGCTGGGAGAACCGCTAAAGCAACAATTTGACAGAGCTCATTTTGTGATCTGGGAAAGGAGCGTGAATTTAAGCAGTGGTATAGTTGAAGAAACTTCCAGTTTAAGAATTAGAAGAAATAGAAATTTTGACTTGATATAAGTAAGATATCGAAAGTTATAGTTTCTAAAAAAACATCCTCCTCAAAGATTGAACGGATAAGTGGCGGGCAACTTATGCTTGTCAGGGTGTAAATGAAGCGGATGTAACGCAGTCGTTTTATCTAAAAAGATGAATGCGTCATACCGTTCGGCAAGAACGGAAGGTACATAATTATCATATCGCTCATGAGAAGGATTGTACACTACCCCAATTGCCCGGTGATCTATCTTCTTTTTATACAATCCATCCATTTCACCATTAAAAAGAATATAACCTTTATCGATATTTTGCTGATGTAATTTCGCTTCGATACTTCCCAATTTAGCTTCAGGTAATTCCATTACTTTCATAGGTGCACCCCATTCTCTACCTGCAATCACCGTTCCTTTATAGCTCGCAAATCCTGCCAGGTACACATTTTCCTTTCCATATTCTTCTCTTGCCAATTGGCCTATATTCACCATGCCTGCTTTGCTCATTCCTGTTGCTCTTGCATCGCCTATATGGGTGTTATGCTCCCACACAATTCCCTTTGCATCATTGCCGTGAAATTCCATCAGTCTATCCAGCGTTTCCATCATATGTGTATCTCTCACATTCCAGCTTTCATTATCAAAACCTACCATGCTGCTATAATATTTTTCTGCATTTACAGCAATCAAAGCATTTTGCTCTGTATTAAAATTCGCCTCCCTATCTCCATTCAAAAACGGGGCTTTCGTTCTTATCGCTCTTAAAACCGCCAGCAGTTCGTTGCGGCACCCATGATCATGCAACGTGTGCCTGGCATACATTCGTTCCTCTTCATTAAAAGGTTCAAAGCATTGTATAGCTTCTTTTACCCAACGAGCCGTTTGAGGATCTTTGTTTTCGAGGAAATGCATCATTGCTTTCATAGAATCCCAAAGACTATACACATCGAGGCCATAAAAACTAATTCTTTCATTTATTGGCAACGTTTTATTGTAATCCTTTAACCAATCGATCAGAGAGGCTATTTCCCAATTACTCCACATCCAGGTAGGCCACCTGTCAAAAGTATGAAGTACATCCTCTGTCGTATTGCCTGCGTCGCTGTAACCCTTTATATACCGGTTTATCTTGTAACAGTCGGGCCAATCTCCTTCCACTGCAATGAAATTGAATCTTTTTTCCTGGATCAATTTTTTTGATATGGCTGCCCGCCATGTGTAGTACTCATGCGTTCCATGCGAAGCTTCACCCAACATTACAATAGACCTGTCGCCAATATCTTCGATCATTGCGTTTAAGTCGTTGGAAGTATGTAATGGATACACCATAAGGAAACTATTTTATTTTGTGGATACCAACCGCAGTTTTTATAGCGTCATCCTTGCGTCGCAATCACTTGATCAGCATACCACTTGGCGTCTTTGCCCTTATTGTAATAATCGTCTGTCATCGCCTGTTACAAGTCTGTTCTCATTAGCTAACATATGTTCTATTTGGGCTATGTTTAGAATACAAGAAAAATGCCTAATCGGCGGAAAGAAAGATTGCAGAAGTTGACACTTCTACAAGCGAGAGTATCAGAGCACTTATATTGAAATTTTTTCCGTCCGGCTATGAAAAAAAACCTGGAGTGAGTTATCTAATCCAGTTAAAGCCATTTTTTAAAGAAGGCAATAGTCATTGCCTCGTGTTGCGGAAGAAAACGGTGCGGCTCATTTGGTGTTACATGTATTTGTAATTTGCCACCTGCATTTTTTAATTTATAAGCCTTTCTTGCTTCTTCAAAAGCAATCTGAGCTCCTTCTAAGGGGCAGTTTTGATCTTTTTCATTATTTAGTAATAATAATGGTCTCGGAGCAAAAAGGCGTATCATGGAAGGACAGTCAAATTCACCCGTTATTCCAGGAATCAGTTTTGCCCAAACTCGTCGCACGTTCTCCCTGGTCACAATACTATCACCCAAATCCTGGGAAGCTTGTTTATGTACTTTCCATATTGTTTGAGCCCGACCTTGCCACTTATTGTTTTCAAGTGACCATTTAAAGCTCTGCGCAGCAATGACCGGAACGGCAACCTTTATTCTTTTATCTACAGAAGCAGCCATCCACGTTTCTATTCCACCCATAGATATTCCCATCATCCCGATACGATTTGGCTGTACGTCGGGTCTTGTTATCAAATAATCAATCAGCCTCCAGATGTCATAAACGGTGTCGAAAAAAAACGGGTGTTTTGGGCGTTTTATATCAGTGTTTTCCCATGCTCTTGATATAGCTTCCACATATTGCCGGGCCTTATTAGCTCCACCTTCTATCCTTTCACCGTGATATCTTGCATCGATCGCTACCCCCATAATGCCGACTTTAGTCAGCTCATTCAATAACCGTTTAATGCTTTCATCTTCCTTGCTACCTCCTGTGCCATGCAGGCAAATAACAACCGGAAACGATTTTGAAGCAGCAATAACCGGTGTGTAAATAACAACAGGTACTCTTTCAGTAGCCTCCGAATAAAAAGATCCTTTCTCTATGACTACAGAATCTGTTTTGATTGTCGTAAAAGAAGGTTTAAGAGCGGTAACAGGTCTTTGCAACAATCTTATAAAATCCCTTCTTACATGCTCAACAGAAGGATAATTATTTGGTTTCTCGACAGCTTTTATCTGAGTAATTCCTTGTGCCTGAAACACGAACATCGATATAAATAAGAATATTTTCATCTTTCTACAGTGAAATTATTATAATTTTCAACGTTTTGAACTTTTTATTAATTAGGGAAAGGCAGTCTATTAGAGCACTGTTTAATGTTTCAAACTCGCTTCGATTCGTATTCCCTTCACACAAGTTTCCGCTATGCACTTCATGGCATAACTACAAATTGCCCTTCCTCATTCAAACGGCTACTGCATTTAATCATCCATTCAAAGTACATTACCAGGACAAACAAAGGGATAATGTAAATGGTGAGTTTATAAAGAAATTCTTTAAAGAATTAGGTGTAATATTCCTCATGCTTCAGAACAACACACTTTCAAAAAATTATTAAGGTATTCCACTTTTTCTTATCCTTCTCATGCTGGGGTACTCATCAAAGTTTAGTGCGAAAGTGAAGGATAGAAGCACCAAGCATTGTAAACGGTAATGTATATAAAGCAACGCTATAGGAATTACGTGGGATATTCCTCATGCTTCAGAACGACACATTTTTATTAGGGCCATTTCCGGATTCAACTTTTCCGGTACTTCCTTCATTGCAGTCAGATCGCTTCCATTCGCATGGCATACTCGCAGTTTCCACTAGGGCACTTCATGGCATAACTACAAATTGCCCTTCCTCATTCAAACGGCAACTGCATTCCTTTTATTTGTTGCAGGATGAATGATGTGTCAAAGTAGCGGGAAAAAGCGTGAAAAAGAGAAAATGAATGACACACGAAAACAATAAACCCTCGTAAAAATTGATTTACAAGGGTTTACAAATTTTTACTCGTGCCCGGGACTGGAATCGAACCAGCACATCCTTGCGAACGGCAGATTTTGAGTCTGCTGCGTCTACCAATTCCGCCACCCGGGCTTTTCTTTTCAGTCATTCAGTCATTCAGTCATTAGTCATTTAGTCAATAAGGAAGAAAATACTTTATAAATCCTAAATGACTTATTGGCTTAATGTCTCAATGACCATTTTATTCGGGCTGCAATATTAAGTCATCGCAGCATCGTAGCCAAAATCCTATTCAGATATTTTTTCTTGTAGTAATATTCCTTCACTTTCAGCAGTTGCTCTTTAGTTGTCTTAGCTTCTTCATACCCTTCAATAATGTCTTTAACAGGAGCATATATTTCTTCTTCAATTGTGGAAATTGTATCTTTTATCTTAACGGTAGCATTAGCATCTTCGTCCATTTTTGCCTCCATCATTTGTTCATTAAGCTCCATCATCTCCATAAGAAAAACAGGAGGAAGTGTGTACTTCTCTTCTTCCTCAAGCAGTTCTTTTAATTGCAAAACGTACTTTATAGTCTCATCCTTGTTTTGAAAAACTTTAAACGCCTTGTTTATCTGCGATGCTTTCTCCAACGCTTCAGACTGTTCAAACTCATTTTCCTGAGTATAAAAGTCAGGGTGGTATTTTCTGCTTAGTGCATAAAATTTTTGCTTCAGTTGTTGTATGTCAGGTCTTAGGCTTATTGGTATTTCAAACAATTCAAAGTGATTCATTTTTTTATTTTTTTTAGACAGAAGCTATCCAGGCACAAAGGTGCATGAGAATTTTACAGAAACTATTTTTTGCTGTTAGAACAAAAGAAAACAGGCATTTATAGGTACAGGTAATAATCTTGCAATAGACGGGTAAACTCTTCTGAATATTTGCCTCCGTCTTTTATCACCATATCTGATTTTTTAATTTCGGACGTTTCCCAAGATAACAGAAGCATACATCGGAAATAAGAGTGATTCTCCGTTTGGCTGACATTGACTCTATCGCTGAAAGCAAGATTATGCTTTTCTGCACGAAGTATAAAGTTTTCTGCTCTGGAAAAAGGTAAGAGAACAGCAAAAACGCCTTTCTTACTTAATAGCTTTTTAGCTGATTGTATCAGTTCCTCAAAGCTTAAAGCTGCACTGTGTAATGCGTCATTCCGGTTTGGATTTTCGCTTCTTAAATCATTTTCATAAAACGGCGGATTTGAGATGATCAAATCATAAGTAGAACTTAACTGCATCTCTCTTATATCTCCAAGTATCAATTGCAGCCTCTCTTTATATTTTGATTGTTGAAAGTTTTCTTTTGCTTGTTGCGCTGCAGATTCATTTATTTCAACCGCATTGATGGTAGCTCCAGATTTTTGCGCTAACATCAGTGCAAGTAACCCGGTTCCGGTTCCAATATCTAAAATGTTTTCAATTTTCCGATCTCTACTTTTGATTGTGTCTGCTACCCATGCTCCAAACAGGCATCCATCAGTACAAACTTTCATCGCTGCTTTCTCCTGGTTGATGATAAAGTCTTTGAATTGAAAATATGAATTAGACATCCGGAACTTGCTTTTATACTTTACACGGCATAAGAATGTGCAATGATTTTTTTTGAACCAGACTGTATTGCTACTTTTTTGCATCGTCAGACTGTGCGAAAACCTCACAAACACATTATAGATATAAAATTATGTTTTCAAAAGAATCTTTTCAAACAATTTAGTTGTCTTAACGATATGAATTTCAAACAAGGTATTTCC
>JBBPZJ010000497.1:0-7137 GCA_038199395.1 Chitinophagales bacterium | reverse complement strand
ATTACAGACCCGGTTGCTGTAAAAAAAGATCTGGAATATTATGAGCCAAGAGTAGGCGAGGGCCCTGCAATGACACATGCTATATTTTCTATTTTGTATTCAAGGCTAGGAATGCCTGATAAAGCATTTAAAGCTTTTAAGGCAGGCTATACGGCTAATATGCGTCCCCCGTTTGGAGTAATTGCAGAAACTGCCACTGGTAATAACCCTTATTTTGCTACCGGGGCTGGCGGAATGATTCAAGCTATGTTAAATGGTTTCGGCGGATTAGAAATAACACCCGAAGGCATTACGCAACTGCCGACAAAACTGCCCGCACAATGGAAATCGCTACAACTAACAGGAATAGGATTGGAAAGAAAAACATTTACCGTAAAGTAGGCATCACGTCGGGCAACCGATAAACATTTGCTTCGTTTTAATATATTTTGAAATAAACACGATAGGTGTTAATTTTCCATCGTTTTAGTGAAAAAATTATCCGCCATATTATTACTTGCTATATTTTTCTTTAATCTGTTTGGATATAGAGTACTGCTAAATTATGCACAGCAACAAGCTGATGTTAACCTGGAAGCCTCATTAGACAACAATGATTTTAATGAAGCTGAGCTGATTACCATTACCGTTCCTTTATCAATACCTTACCAGAACAGCCAGCAAAATTTTGAAAGAGTTGACGGCGAGTTGAAATTGAACGGCAAAATTTACAAATATGTTAAGCGGAAAATAACAGATGGGCAACTTACACTAAAGTGCTTACCCGATCACAAAAAAATGTTGCTTCAATCAGCTAAGGACGACTTTTTTAAATATGCCAATGACCTGGTTCAGAACAATCAATCAAAAAAATCAGGTGGCTCTAAATCGGGAATATTTAAAAACACGGTGGCAGAATATGATTGTTTTACTGCTAATTATGTGGCCAATTTTTCGATTTCAAATATTGTTTCCTCTGGTTCCAACTACCAGGAATATTTCCCTTCTTCACCCGGCTCTACTCCAGACCGACCACCCGAGTTTCTTTAGTACGTAAATAACTGGTTACGGGTCCAACACTTTTTTCGTGTATTAGCTCCTGCTTTTAATCTGTTGCCGTTAGCACAGCTATCAATAGTTTTGATGAAGTTATACAATGTAACTTTATTGAGAAATGACCGGAAAAACATGAAAAGTAGAAATTACTGACAAAGTCTTTCCTGAGACAGAAGTGTAAGCTGAGATGGGTGACTAAAGCTGAAGTGTGCGACGCAACGATGACCCCAGAAGAACTAATGCTGGTAACCAGAAAATCTACTACTAAACGTATCATTTTTGAATTAAAGAGAAATTATGAAGAAGCTTGTTTTAGGCATTTTAACTATTGTACTCTTGAATGCCTGTAAAAATTCTGGTGAATATAAAAAGGTTATTCACGACCCTCTGCTATACAGTAAAACGGTAAAAAAGCTGAATGACATTGTGTTGGAAAACAACTTTCCTCCAATGATTGCTGCTCGTAATTACGCTTATGCAAATATTGCTGCTTACGAAGTAATCGCAGCAGGAGATTCAAGCTATACATCGCTTGCAGGTCAAATAAATGAATTCAAATCGGTGCCAAAACCAACTGACGGAAAAAAAGTTGATTATCCTTTTGCTGCTTTGCTTGCATTTTGCAAAGTGGGTAATGCGGTTACTTTTCCTGAGGGAAGTATGGATGTATACGTTGATGAATTAAAACGTAAAGCAAAGGAAGCCGGTATGCCCTCGGATGTCTTCGACGCCAGCGTTAGTTATGCAAGTGTTATCGGCGACACGATTATGAGCTGGAGTAAAAAAGACAACTACGCTAAAATAAGAAGTGCCAGCAAATTTACCGTTACCAACGAAGAAGGCAGATGGGTGCCAACCCCGCCGATGTACGCACAGGCGATGGAGCCACATTGGATGGAAATGAGAACACTTGTTATGGATTCCTGTTCGCAATTTAAACCTGTTCGCCCTCCCAAGTTTGATCCGATAAATAAGTCGAGCGCCTTTTATAAGGCAATGATGGAGGTGAAATACATTGTTGACAGCCTTACGCCCGAACAAAAGCATATGGCCGATTTTTGGGATGACAATGCCTTTAAGCTGAATGTAAATGGTCACGTCATGTATGCGACGAAAAAATTTTCGCCAGCGGGCCATTGGATGAATGTAGTGGGTATAGTTGCGGCCACTAAACATGCTGATTTTAATACCACTATTGCTGTTTACGCACACACTTCGATTGCTTTATTTGAGGCCTTCATTAGCTGCTGGGATGAGAAATTCAGAAGTAATTACATTAGGCCTGAAACAGCAATCAACAAACATGTAGCCCCTGAGTGGCAGCCCTACCTTCAAACCCCTCCTTTTCCTGAATACACCAGTGGTCACGCTGTTATTTCGGCAGCAGCGGCAGAAGTTGTAACCCACTATTTCGGCGATAATATTAACTATACCGATACCTCTGAACTGGAATTTGGTGTTGCCAACCGCTCGTTCAAATCTGTAAGGCAGGCCGCCATTGAAGCCGGCATGTCGAGGTTTTATGGTGGTATTCACTTTAAACACTCCTGCGAAGTAGGACACCTTGAAGGAGTGCAAGTAGGAGAGCTGGTTTTAAGGCGACTTAAAATGAAGGCTATAAAAAAGGATTTTATGGTAAAAAATTAAACCAGGATAAAAAAGCTGTTGAGGAAAACTGTATTCACTGTTTCATTCACTTTCTTGTTTAAGTATAAAAAAACCTTTAGGCTTTGTTCTAAAGGTTTTTTTATACCTGTTTAAGTTGAATAGTGCCTGCCTTAAAATTTTAGATTTTTAATTAGCCACTACAGTTGAAAATAACTTTACTAATTTAGAATATGAAAAAAGCAATCCTTTCATTATCCATCCTTGTTTCAATTTCTGCATCTACTCAGAATACCTCTGTAAGAAGTAAAGTATCACAATCAGCTGATCGATTAGAATCACAAGTTATAGCATGGCGACGTGATTTTCATGAGCACCCTGAATTGGGCAACAATGAAATACGCACTGCATCCATTGTGGCAAAACACCTTCAATCACTTGGTATTGAGGTAAAAACGGGAGTAGCAAAAACAGGCGTTGTAGGAATATTAAAGGGCGGCAAGCCCGGACCTGTAGTAGCTTTAAGAGCGGATATGGACGGACTGCCGGTAATAGAAAGAACGCCGGTGCCTTTTGCCTCGAAAGTAAAAACAATGTACAATGGGCAAGAGGTAGGCGTCATGCATGCATGCGGGCACGATACACATGTAGCTATTTTAATGGGAGTCGCAGAGATATTGTCTTCAATGAAAAATGAGCTGAAAGGAACAGTGAAATTTATTTTTCAACCGGCAGAAGAAGGCGTTCTTCCAGGTGAAATGGGAGGTGCAGAACAGATGATTAAAGAGGGGGTACTGGAAAATCCTGCTGTTAGTGTTATTTTTGGTTTGCATATTAACTCTCAGACAGAAGTAGGAAAGATCACTTATCGGCCCGGAGGAACAATGGCAAGTGTTAATAGTATGAAGATAACTGTACATGGAAGATCAGCTCATGGTGCTTACCCATGGTCTTCAATAGATCCTATAGTGGTTTCGGCACAAATAATTAATAATCTTCAAACTATTGTTAGCCGTAATCTCGATGTTACTGAAAATGCGGCTGTGGTAACTGTTGGTTCTATACACGGCGGCAATCGAACCAACATTATACCAGAGCAAGTGGTAATGGAGGGCACCATAAGAGCACTAAGTAAAGAAGATGAAAAAATGCTCATTGAAAGAGTTAAACAAGTAGCAACAAAAACCGCCGAAAGCGCAGGAGCCACAGCAGATGTAGACATTCCGTATACTACCCATTATCCGGTTACTTTTAACGATATTGCTTTAACTGAAAAGATGCTTCCTTCTTTGCGTAAAACTGCAGGTACCGAAAATGTTGTATTAAGGCCAGCAGTTACAGGCGCAGAAGATTTTTCTTTCTTTCAGGAAAAGGTGCCCGGTCTTTTTATTTTTTTAGGAGGAATGCCTAAAGGTGGTGATCCTAAAACTGCCCCATCACATCATACCCCGGATTTTTTTATTGATGAAAGTGGGCTTAAACTAGGCGTAAACGCATTAACGAATCTTACCCTGGATTATATGGAAATGCAAGGCAAAAAATCTATATGAGCCTAACTAAAAATTTCATTGCTTAAATGTTTAAATGCTTCCATCGCGCCCATGTATTCACACGTTCTTGCGCCGGCTTTATTAGCATTATAAACAATCTTTTTCCACTCCTCTGTTGGCAATTGCTTGATCTCGTTTAATTTTTTATCGCTTAATTGATACAGCACTGCGCCTACAAAAGCGTCACCTGCGCCGGTAGTATCTACAGGTTTTATGGCAATGCTACCAATAACTTCTGTAGTTTTATTTATACCGAGCATAGTGCCGTCTTTGCCCAAAGTAATGGCGAATACCGCGCTGGTCCTCTCCAGAAAAATTTGCGCAGCCTCTTCAACCGAACTACTGCTCGTAAGCATCATTGCCTCTTCATCACTCACTTTAAAAAAGTGGCAGTTTTTCAGAAAATGCCACGATTGATCAATAAAAGTCTGTTTATCATTTTGAAAAAGCAGGTTTCTGAAGTTAGGGTCGAAACTGATAAAAATATCTTCCTGCAAACATTTCTCAAGCAACGCAACGTAAGCCGCTTGTAAAGGACCCGGCAGAAAGGCTGTTGCTGAACCAAAATGTGCAATTGAAAACTGATGAAGTTTAATGTCTTCTATTTCGTTCCTGCTCAATTTACCATCTGCGCCCCTGTTAAAATAAAAGTCGCGCTCGCCATTTTCCATAAGAGACACAAAGGCTATAGTGGTAAACGAATGCGCATCTTCCAGCATCCATTCCGTACCAGCTCCAAACGATTGCATTACCTCTATGAGGTGTTTACCAAACGGGTCTGCGCCCACTTTTGCTGCCAGTTCAACACTACCACCAAGTGCAGCTATTGCTGCAGCAACATTTGCCGGTGCACCTCCGGCCTTTTTCAAAAACTGCTGACCTTCAGTTAGAGACTTTCCAACATCTGTACAAATCATATCAATAAGCGCCTCACCGATGCAAAGAATTTTCATATTTTTATTTTTTATGTGGCCGGCTTTTATATCGTTATTCATCTTATGTTGTGTCCTCACTTGTACTTTTTATACCTTTTTCAACAATTGCTCTGCTTCATTTTTCTAACTGTCTTTTAAACATCTGGTAAAACTTCAAATACACTCCATTTGACCAGCCAAATCCGTCTTGCGTCGGATACTCACCGCCACCGCTTGGTAAATGAATATTTTCTACATTGTATTTTTCCAGCATCTTTCCCGTATGTGCATAAACGTTTTCATTTACCGACATCCACCTGTCGGCAATTATTTTAGCCAGCGTATCGTAGTGATAGTTCAATAATCCTTTTACAGTAAGAAATTCAAGTGGTGCCCATCCGTTAGGTGCATCCCATTGTTCGCCCGCATGGTATATTGTTGTTACAACTCCTCCGTCTTTAAGAAACTTTTGTTCTATCTGGTTTCTTACAAACAGTGCCTGCTCTGGTGTGGCAATCTGTGTAAATAATGGCAACACACCTGCAAGCGACCACCTGTCTGTTGTACTTCTGTTTTTAAATTGATAGTCGAAAAAATAATGTTTGTCCGAATTCCAGAAATACTTAATAATAGCGGTTTTTCTGTCTGCTGCTTTTTGCTGAAAGCTCGTTGCCTGCTTTTGCAATTGCCAACTTTTACTTGCCTTACTTAAAATGTTTTCATAAGCATACAATAAGCAATTTAAATCTACAGGTATAATGTTAGTGGTTTCAATCGTGGTTAGGTGCATGGTATCAGCAAACCAGCGGCTACTAAAATCCCAGCCACTTTCAGCGCCGGCACGAAGGTTTGTATAAATCATTCCATCTTTGGACTGGTTGGCTAATCCGGTTTGCACGTCCTGGAAATAAGATTCTTCCCTGGGAGCTTTTTTGTCGTCAAAATACCGGTTTAAAATGCTGCCGTATTCCAGCCTTACAACCCGCCGGTAAGCTTCATTATTGGTTAATTTATTTTCCCCGTCCATCCACCATGCATATTCTTTTTGCATTGCGGTTAAATATTTTTTGTAAACCCTGTCGCCCATCTTTTCGTGCAGCAACTCAACCATTAATGCAAAATAGGGTGGTTGAGAGCGGCTTAAATAATAGCTACGATTTCCATTGGGGATATGACCGTAGGTATCTATGAGGAATTTAAAATTGTCGAGCATGTTTTCTATCAGGTCGTAGCGATTGCTAACAGCCAGGCCCTGCATAGTGAAGTAACTGTCCCAATAATAAATTTCTCTAAACCTTCCGCCTGGTACCACGTACGACTTAGGCAGCGGCAACAACGAGCTATTCTGCTGGGTAACGTCTGCTTTACGGGTAAGGGCAGGCCATAGTTCTTCAAGATGTTTTTTAAGAGAGGGATTTGATGCAGGAAGTTTTACCTTAACCTCAACCGGCACTCTAAAATTCTCAAACACAAAATCTTTTAATTCAAAAGAAGTATCTCTGGCTTTTAGGGCCTGGTTATACTTTTTCAAAATAACCTCCCTGCTGTACTTCGGAACCGCGTCAACAAACGTTTTGTTATCACCTAATATCTTGTTAAGCTGTACATCTACAAATAACTTACCCCATATCTGGTCGGGGGTTGGTGGTTTTTTTAGAGCGCCATTCCGGTTATTTGAAGTATAAACTCTGCCACTATTTTCAACGGAAGCCGGGTTCTTTTGGCACCAGCCACTGGTAAATAGGGCTGATGTAAGAACAATAATTAAGAATTTCTTCATACACTCGTTTGGTACTTATTAAACGTTATACGCTGGTAAAAGCTAGATAATTGTAGAAATGTTGTATTGGTATTTGTAATAATATAAAGTTTGCAAACACCCTGCTAACGAATTAATAAACATTATTTTTTAACGTTACAAGAAAACCTATAATTCTGTTTGCTACCATATCATCTCTATACAAACTGTGCCCCAATCCTTCTGTAATTTCAAACTCAACGTGCAGTAAATCAAGTTCTGTTAAGTGCTTCAT
>JBBPZJ010000496.1:0-6214 GCA_038199395.1 Chitinophagales bacterium | reverse complement strand
GCTGACAGCTTTTAATGCAGGGTGGTTGCTCGCAGCAGCCATAGTAGAGTAGAAACCGGGATATGAAATTCCAAAGACACCCACATTTCCATTGTTGTTTTTAACATTTTTTACCAGCCAGTCTATAGTATCGTAGGTGTCGGAAACTTCATCAATCTCCCCGGCTTTTTTATCAGGATTGTAGGGTCGAACATTAACAAAATTGCCATCACTCATCCATCTGCCACGCACATCCTGTTTTACTAAGATATATTCTTCTTTAGCATAGTTTTTTTTATAAGTGTACCAGTATTCTCCACTAAACTGATCTTTGCCGTAAGGTTGGCAAGAGTAAGGCGTACGGGTTATTAGAACAGGGTGTGCTTGACTATTATCTTTTGGAATGTAAATACAAGTAAAAAGTTGAATGCCGTCGCGCATAGGGATCGTTACTTCCATTTTATTATAGTTCTGTACAAACCATGCAGAGTCTTGCTGCTGAGCCTGTAATATAACCGGAAAGAAGGTGATAAAGGAAAGTATAATTTTTTTAATGCTCATGTTGAATTTTGACGTTTATTAAATAGAAGTATTATGGGTTTTTAAAACTGCTATATTTAAAAGTAACTACAAAAAGTCAAATCGGGTCAATAAGGCTGATATAACATTTAAGAAAAATTCAGTCTTTGTGTAGGTTAGTGGCAGATAAATCAGGAGCACTTATTCTGTCGAGTGATACTTGTTTTTAATAGCCTTTCGGGCATTTTTTCATATTGATTTTAAAAACATGGAATCAATATTGCAGCTTAAGGAAGTAATTTATAAACTATTGTTTTTTGGTAAAATAACTGCTTAATTTATTGGTTGTTAGTAGCTTTAAATAAATTATTATGATAAGAACTGCTGCGGTCTGCACAAATGATAAACGGAGCGCAACGAAGATGATTTATAGACGAAAAGCCAGTAACTAAAAAAGAAGGTACAGACAACAAAGTTTGAAGGAAAATCGTATTTAATAATGAAAACATTTTTGAGAAAGTATGGAAGCAGTTCATCCGAATTATAGCACATCGAAAAGTAAAGAGGAGATTTTAGCGGAAGATACTTTTGTAAATCCATTGCCACGGGCTGTTGTAAGGCAAAATGCACCGGTTTTACTTGACGGCGAGTGGAGTTTTTCTATAGATATTGAAGATAATGGTTTGCTGGAGGAATGGCAGAAAGGACACCAATACGTGGATAAGGCTCATTGGCCGGGGTCGATAGAAGCCCATGTGGCTGCAGCAAAAGGACAGCAGGCCGTAGAGGCATGGCAAGATAAAGTCGTTGCATGGTACGAACGCGAGTTTCCGTTGCCGGTAAGAGTAAACGGTAACGGATATAAACATTCCATGCTGCAACTGACTTTTGGTGCATGCGGCTACGAGACACAGGTTTGGCTGAATGGAATCCCCTTGAAGACAATTGAAGGCGAGTTGGTGCATATTGGTGAGTATACATCGTTTTCATACGAGCTTCCTGAAGATGCATTGCTGCCGGTCAACAGACTAACAGTGCGTATCGCTGATACGATGGACGCAGATACTACCAGAGGAAAGCAGGAATCTCATGTTTATAAAAGGGGGGGCATTTGGTACCAGACTTATACCGGCGCTGTGAGAAGCATCTGGCTGGAGACGGTAGAGCGAAACCGCCTTCGATCAAGAGTTGGAGTGGTTTCTATTGTTGAAGATAATCTTGTTCGTTTTAACCTGACTACAAGAATTCATGATCCCGGCGACTACGTCATTCGATTAAAAATATTTAATAGAAAACAGGAATCGTCTGAACCAATTGCAACAGATGATTTTCCATTGAGGTTAGAAGCAGGTCAAAAAAGACAAAGGGTCGTTGTGGAAATTCCAGACGCTAAGTTATGGTCAACAGAACAACCTCATTTATATCGTCTCATCGCAGAGTTAATAAACTCTCAAGGTGAAGTAGCTGAAATAGAGACTTATTTCGGCCTTCGTAAAATAGAAGCGAGGGGATGCTGTATTTATCTTAACAATAAGCCTATTTACTTAGACGGTATCCTTTATCAACCAGGGCAGGCTACATATGAGGAGATTAAAAGGCATATGCTTGCAATGAAAGAGCTGGGTTGCAATCTTGTAAGAATTCACATTGCAGGGGTTGATCCGCGTATATACAACCTGGCCGATAAAATGGGTATGTTACTCTGGGTAGAAGTGCCGAGCCCGCATCAGTCAAATTTTAAAAGCAGGGAAAACCACCGGGATGAATTGATGAGAATGCTTGCATTGATAGGAACACATCCTTCGGTAATTATCTGGAGCTTATACAATGAGGACTGGGGTGCGCAGGATATAGCTACCAATTCAGATACCCGGCAATACATAATGGATATGTATCACTATATGCAGCTTGCTCATCCACAGTTTTTAGTGGTTGATAATGATGGTTGGCAACACATTTCGTATGAAGGCCGTTTAAAATCTGATATGCTTACAGCCCATCTTTATACGCCTGACCTGGAAAGATGGAAGCACATGCTGGACCAATTGGTATCAGGGCAAATGGTTGGAGTAGCCGCTTTTCCATTAGTTGTGGGCGATCCCTTTTTTTATCGTAATCATGTGCCTCTGGTAGTAAGCGAATGGGGTGGATTTGGCTTTGTGGAATATGGAGGCCCTCAAGACGATAATGAGCGTGCAAAGCAAATCAGGCTCTTTAAAGAAGAATTGCGAAAAAGACCGATCGCTGGCGATGTATATACGCAGGCAACAAACATTGAAGACGAAAGAAATGGATTGATAGATGCCGTTACGGGGGAACTGCATGTACCTGCAGGGTTATTTAGTAGTGGTGAAAGTTGAGGCAATAAAAAAACCTTTTCCACGCATTTGGAAAAGGTTTTTTGTGAGAAGATAGCCTGATTACTTTGTTTCAGGCATCAATACTAGTCTTACCATATTATCTGTGTTAAAATATTTATTTGCTATTTCTTTTGTTCTCTCGACTGTCAGTTTCCTTATCATAACAGCATCCTGCAAAATGATTTTCGGATCTTCATTGTAGTAATATTTACTCTGCAAATTATATAGCCAATAATTATTCTCGTTCACACTCGTTTCCATACTGCGTGTATCTGTCGCAATTACCTTGTCTATGTTTGTTTGGCTTGCTCCTTTGGCTTTCATGTTTTTTATTTCTTCTAACACAAGGCCAACCAATTTTTCGACGTTTTCCGGAGCACATCCAAACGAAATAGTAATGCTATAGCTACTTATAGGTTCGCGGTTTATGTTAGCGCCAACACCTACCCCATAAACACCGCCCTGATCCTCACGCAATATTTCTCTCAGTCTTATCTCAAGTACTTTTGCCACCTGGTCTAGTTGAGTTGCCTCAAGGTCACTGTACTCTGTCATTCCTGTAAAACTAAGGCGGACGGTGCTTTTAGGATCTTTTCCTTTTTTAATTACTCTATTGACTATACCCGTTGGAAATCGTATACCAACATCTTTCCATGTTTCTTTTCTATTTGTTGAAGGTAGAGAAGCAATATAAGTTTCAATCAGAGGTTTGATGCTATCAATTTTAAAATTTCCGACAAAAGTGAAAATAAAGTCACTGGCATCTGCGAATCGGTCCTGGTAAGCGGAAAAAGCTTTATCCAGTTTTATTTCACCGAGGCGTTCTATCGTCAAAGGTTTTCTTCTCAGGTTATAATTGCTCATTATATAACTGACTGAGTCACCAAAAACAGAGTTAGGGTCTTTGCCTTTATTTACAAGCGAAGCAGTAAGCTGTTGCTTTAGTACCTCGAACATAGAGGTGTCTTTACGAGGCTCGGTAAAATATCCATAAATGAGTTGAAAAGCAGTTGGCAGATCTTTAGGTGTACTACTACCATTTAAACCTTCAGAATATTGTCCTATAGACGGAGCGACCGATACCTGTTTTCCTGTCAGCGCTTTTTGTAAGCTCATAATATCGTAATTGCCAACACCACCGAAGAGGGTAATAGAGCTGGCATTTGAAACAGACAAATAATCGGAGTCGCTATACAAAGAAGCGCCACCTCTGCTGATAGCTGACATCAGAATCTCGTCATTTTTAAAATCAGTAGGCTTGAGAATAACTCTCGCTCCATTGGACAAAACAAGCTCCGTCACTCCTAATTCAGTTATCTTCTTTTCATCAGTTATTTTGCCTGCAACCGGTTTTTTTGCTAATAAAGAACCCTTTAAAACTTTATCTTCATAAGCTTTTAAAGTTCCCTGTTTCCTATTTACAAGGGCAAGCATTGCTGCCTCTGTAACCAAATTATCTTTTTCTGATTCCGGTGCTGTTACAATGATCGCTCTGTCTGTTGGTTTTATCCATTGATTAATCAGACTATTTACCTCCGCCAACTTGATGCCGGGCACAAATTGTTTGTACATCGCATATTCTTTCTCTATACCTGGAATGGGCTCATTGTGAAGAAAATTCCTGATCAGTTCTTCGATCAGTTCAGCAGATTTAGTTTTGTTGCGTTCATTGTATGCGTTTTCCATAGAGGATAAAACAGCTACTTTGGCTCTGTCTAATTCGCTTTGAGTGAAACCATTCTGCCTAACTCTTTCATTTTCCTGCAACACTGCTTCTGTAGCATTAGAAATGGCTTTTCCATCTTTTGCTACAGCCATCAGCGTCAGGGCGTCTTTATCACCAATCAATTTTCCGTAGCTGCTTCCTCCAAATAAAAAGGGAGCATTGGGTTTTTGGGCTATTTCCTGCAGTCGCGTACTCATCATTGCATTGAATAAACCTCGCACTATTGAAGCCCTGTATCCAAGATCTGTTTGGGGTTCGGGAATAGATGGTTGCTTATAAAACATCATGACTTGGTTGTACGTTTGTTCAGGGTCAGTAAGTATAGCTGTAACCGTTTCTTTTTGGGCAGGCACTCCATATTTTATTCTTGGCTTAGGATGTAAAGGACCTTTGATGCCTGCAAAATGTTGTTTTATCATTTGCTCTACCTGCTCGACATTCACATCGCCCACCACTATTACGGCCTGTAAATCGGGGCGGTACCAATCTTTGTAAAATTGTTTTACCGTTTCATATTTAAAGGTGTCAAGGTTTTCTTTGGTTCCAATAGGCATTCTTAATGCATATCTTGATCCCTTTAAGAGAACAGGAAAGTATTTTGCCCTAAGCCTTTCATCTGCTCCCTGCCCCAATCTCCATTCTTCAATAACAACACCTCTTTCTTTATCTATTTCACTATTTTCAAAAGTTACATTGTGTGCCCAGTCTTCCAATATTTGAAACCCTTTTTTAAATACTGACTGGCTGTCTGTAGGCAGTTGCAGCATATAAATAGTTTCATCAAAAGAGGTAGAAGCGTTCAGATCCGCTCCAAAACTGACACCGCTTTTTTCAAGGAAATCTACCAGCTCCTGCTTTTCAAAATTCTTTGTTCCATTAAAAGCCATGTGTTCTGTAAAATGTGCCAAGCCCACTTGTTGATCAGTTTCAAGTATCGATCCGGCTTTTACTACCAGTCGTAGTTCTGCCCTGTTTTTTGGTTCCTGGTTTTTTCGGATGTAATACGTTAGTCCGTTAGCTAATTTGCCAATTTTAACTTCCGGAGAAACGGCAAGTTTTTTAGGAGTTGCAATTTGTGCTATAACTGAAATAGAAACTGTAATAAGAAGAAAAAGAACGATAAGCCTTGAAAAAATAACCTTCATGAAAAATTGTATTTAATCTGCAAGTAAACTTATTGTGGCATCGTTATGAAAAAACTGAGAAAATTTAGTGTTTTTGTAACCATCCGGATTTTACTCGGTTGCTATGTAAATTTCAACTTGACTATTTCTGGAGTCATTTGAGTTTACTCCATATACTTCAAAATCTGCGGTATAAAATCCATTCAGTTCCTTGTCTTTGTCCCAGGTATCCTGCCATTTGTTGTTGGTCGTTGCAGGTCTTTCGCCCAGCCTCAATACTGAATAATTCTACGTTCGAGTTCCCGACCGACAAGTCCTTCTGGTACTATGTAGTTAGCAGTTACTTTTTGTTCAGGTATTGCGGGTCTAATGAGGTGTATAGATTAGTTGTTCGAGCAGAAAGCCCAATAATTTTAAGTTGATTTATAGTAGCTTTTTTAATCACTTTAATTTTACCTGGGAATTAAAGGTGTAATCAGAGACACTTATTTAAATAGGTTTGCCTG
>JBBPZJ010000495.1:0-9270 GCA_038199395.1 Chitinophagales bacterium | reverse complement strand
ATTTAAAAAACCAAAACATAACAGAACCAGGCTGGTATTGTTGTGCGATGTAAGTAAGTCGATGGAATTATACTCATCCTTTCTTCTGCAGTTTATGTTTGCTTTTCAGCAGGTATTTAGCAGGGTAAAAACATTTGCTTTTAGCACCACTTTACAACATATTTCTCCTCTTTTTAAACAAAATGACTTCAAGACAGCACTCCAACTACTGAGCAACGAAAGCAACGAATGGAGTGGTGGCACAAGAATAGGCAAAAGCCTCCACAGCTTCAACAAAGAATACGCAAGCCGTCTTTTAAATAAACGAACTACTGTAATAATTCTGAGCGATGGCTGGGATACCGGGGCAATTGACTTAATCGAAGAAAGTATGAAAGCTATTCAAAACAAATCAAAGAAAGTCATCTGGTTAAACCCATTAGCAGGTCACAGTTCTTACCGAGCCGAGGTAGCAGGCATGAAAGCTGCGATGGCTTATGTTGATGTATTTGCCCCTGTGAACAATGTGGAGAGCTTAAGGCAATTGGGTAAGTGGTTATAAAGGGCTAGATTAGTTCTTGTTTCAATAAATATTTCAATCGCATCAATATCTCTCTTTATCGTGTTATAGCTTTTCTATATAATGTTATAACTTTTTGTATTTTTGATTTAAAACATCTTTATGGCAAAGAGGGAAGGGATCGAAGGAAAGAATAATACAATGTCACTTTCAAAAAAAGCTTCATTCACAAAAAGCAACAATTCAATTTCTACCAAAATAAGGAAAATAGGAAATTCAAAAGGAATCATTTTAAACAACAGTATGATAAAAAAGTTAGGGGTGTCAGACGATGCGGAGGTAATTGTTATGGCAGAAAAAGGACAAATTACAATTAAACCTGCGGAAAGTAAGGTTAGCATTAACACGGATATATCAACATGGGAAGCTCAATTTAAGGCTGCAATAAAAAATGGAGATCAGCCCGAAGCGGACCTGTTTAATGGATTGGAGAACAATTTCGACCAGGAAGAATGGTAAGTGTAAAACAATTCGAAGTATGGACAGTCGAATTAAATCCAACGAAAGGTTCTGAAATTAATAAAACCAGACCATGTTTAATAATTAGTCCTGATAGCATAAATAGAATTTTAAATACTGTCATTGTCGCTCCATTAACTCATACTATAAAAAATTATCCCAGCAGGGTTAATTGCAATTTTCCAATCTCGTGAAGGACAAATTGTTTTAGATCAAATACGGGCAGTTGATAAAACAAGGCTATTAAAAAAAATTGCAAGAATGAACAGCGATACTAATGAAAACATTTGTAAAATTCTGCAAGTAATGTTTCAGCTCCCCACGTAGTTTGTTTATTTCCTCTCTCAGACAAAAAAAGGTTAGTGATTAATGTAGTATTTAGGCATAAATAATTTCAATACATTTCTTCTTATTAAATAAAAATATTAACACTCCCTCGTTTTCGGGCTTTCGTTGGTCTCAGCCGCTTTTGCTACCTTTGCTACCCTGTCAAATTGGCTATTATTGTGATTAGCACCATATTTGAATAATAAACAACTTTTTAAAAGAACTCATTTTCATACGCAACGAATACATTATGTTAGGTGTTATATCAAAATTATTTGGCGGAAACAAATCACAGAAAGATGTGAAACTTCTGCTTCCAATTGTCGAAAAGACAAACCAATACTATCAGCAATACCAGTCATTATCAAACAATGAACTTCGTGCGAAAACTGTAGAGTTTAAGCAGAGAATAAAAAATCATCTCAACGATATAGATGCTGAAATTGAAAAACTGACAAATGACGCTGAAGCTTTATCAACAGAAGATATTGCAGGAAGAGATACCATCTTTCAGGAAATAGACAAGCTAAAAAAACAGCGAAATGTAAGTATAGAAGAAGCACTGAAAGATATACAGTCAGAAGCTTTTGCAGTTGTTAAAGAAACTGCCCGTCGATATACTCAAAATACAGAACTGCGGGCTACCGCTACCGACCACGACCGTGCTATAAGTGTTACAAGGCAACATATAAAAATAGAAGGCGATACAGTGGTATTTAGCAATACATGGCTTGCAGCCGGTATTCCTGTTACCTGGAACATGATTCATTATGATGTACAGCTAATAGGAGGTTCTGTTTTACACGAAGGTAAAATTGCCGAGATGGCAACGGGTGAAGGTAAAACCCTTGTTTCTACCTTGCCTGCCTACCTGAATGCTCTCGCCGGCGAAGGTGTGCATATTGTAACCGTAAACGATTACCTGGCAAAACGTGACTCAGAGTGGAACGGACCGATATTTGAATTTTTAGGAATGAGGGTGGATTGTATTGATAAACATCAGCCTAACACGCAGGAACGCAGAAATGCTTACGCTGCTGATATTACGTATGGCACCAATAACGAATTCGGCTTCGACTACCTGAGAGATAATATGGTGCACACGCCTGATGAAATGGTGCAGCGCAAACATCACTATGCAATGGTGGATGAGGTTGATAGCGTGTTGATCGATGACGCCAGAACTCCATTAATCATCAGTGGTCCTGTGCCTCGGGGCGACGAGCAGGAATACCACATTTTAAAGCCAAGGGTACAACAACTGGTAGAAGCTCAAAAAAGAGTAACTAACCAGTTTTTAAATGAAGCAAAGAAAAAATTTTACGAAGGTAATGACGACCCTAAAGATGGCGGTCTTGCACTAATGCGTTCTTCACGTGGTTTACCTAAAAGCAGTGCTTTAATTAAATTTCTAAGTGAACCGGGAGTCCGTACCAAGTTACAGAAAATTGAAAATTACTACCTGGCCGATCAACAACGTGAAATGCCGAAAGTTGATGAGGAATTGTTTTTTCATATAGACGAGAAGAACAACCAGGTCGATCTTACTGATAAAGGTATTCATATGATTACTAAAGGAGGAGAAGATCCTAACTTCTTTATTCTTCCTGATATCAGTGTTCAATTAAATGCAATTGATCTCGATCCAAATTTATCTGCTGACGAAAAATTGCACCAAAAAGAAGCCATTTTAAATGATTATTCGCTGAAGGCAGACCGCATTCACACAGTACAACAATTGCTAAAAGCTTACACTTTATTTGAAAATGATGTTGAGTATGTAGTAATTGAAGGAGCTGTAAAAATAGTTGACGAACAAACAGGCCGTATAATGGAAGGCCGCCGATATAGTGATGGCCTGCACCAGGCGATTGAAGCGAAAGAAAACGTAAAGATTGAAGCCGCCACTCAAACCTATGCTACTGTTACGTTGCAAAACTATTTCCGTATGTATCACAAGCTCGCCGGTATGACTGGTACAGCAGAAACAGAAGCAGCAGAATTTTGGAGTATTTATAAACTCGATGTAGTTACCATACCAACGAACATACCCGTTATAAGAAACGACGAGCAGGATCTTGTATTTAAGACCAAAAGGGAAAAATATAAGGCAGTTATTGAGGAAATTGAAAAGCAACGGAATTTAGGCCGCCCTTCTTTGGTGGGTACCACAAGTGTTGAGGTAAGTGAATTGCTTAGCAGGATGCTTAAGCAAAAACAAATTCCTCATAATGTTTTAAATGCAAAACAGCATGCAAGGGAAGCGCAGGTAGTTGCTGAAGCAGGTTTACCAGGTAACGTAACTATTGCAACGAACATGGCTGGTCGCGGTACGGATATTAAACTTGGACCTGGTGTAAAAGAAGCAGGCGGTTTGGCAATTTTGGGTACCGAACGTCATGAAAGTCGTCGTGTAGACAGGCAGCTTCGTGGTCGTGCAGGTCGCCAGGGAGACCCTGGTTCATCAATGTTCTTCGTGTCTTTGGAAGATGATCTGATGCGTATGTTTGGTAGTGAACGTATTGCCAAGGTCATGGACTTTGCAGGATACAAAGAAGGAGAAGTCATCCAGCATAGCATGATTACTAAGAGTATCGAAAGAGCCCAGCGTAAGGTGGAGGAAAACAACTTCGGTATCCGTAAGCGTTTGCTGGAGTATGATGACGTCATGAACAAACAGCGCACGGTTATTTATACAAAACGTAGTCACGCTTTATTTGGTGAGCGGCTTGCGCTCGATCTTGATAATGGCTTTTATTCTGTGGCAGAAGGATTGATCGCTGGTTTCAGAGAACAATCGGATTTTGAAGGTTTCAGAATGTCGGTGATTGTAAACTTTGGTATCGATACATCAATTACTGAAGAAGAGTTAGCCAAGGCAAATGAAAAACAGCTTACAGAAAGATTATACCAGGAAGCAATAACAAATTACCAGCATAAAAAGGCAGAAATAGCGCACAACGCTTTACCTGTTTTCCAAAACATTCGCCAGCAGCAGGGAAAACACATTGAAAATGTTGTCGTTCCTTTTACCGATGGCCGGCGTGGCATGCAGGTTCTTGCAAATCTTGATAAAACACTTGCCAGCAAAGGCGTAGAATTAACACAAGCCGTTGAGCGAAATGTAGCATTGAACCTGATAGATGATGCCTGGAAAGAACACCTGCGAGCAATGGACGATTTAAAACAAAGTGTGCAAACTGCATCGTACGAGCAGAAAGATCCTTTGGTTATTTATAAGATGGAGGCTTTCGGCTTGTTTAAGAAGTTAGATGAGCAGGTAAACCAGGATATAGTTTCTTTCTTATGCCATGCAGGCATTCCGGTAGAACAAAACGAACCGGAAAGAGTAATACACGAAGGCAGGCAGCAAAAAACGGACATGAGCAAAATGAGTATTAACAAAGAAGATATTGATGCTGCGGGCCAGGATTATGCCGCAAATGAAAACGATTACTTCGACCCCAATCCTACTGCTGTAAAACAACAGCCAATTGTTGTTGGACCTAAAGTAGGAAGGAACGACCCTTGTCCTTGCGGAAGCGGCAAGAAGTTTAAGAACTGTCATGGGAAGGATCTGTAAATGAACAGTTAGGAACTAACCATTTTAGAGATTTTAAAAAGCATTTACTGTTTTGTGTAAGTGCTTTTTTTATGAAAAAAAACCTTGTCAAATGAAGTTAAACGAATATATAGACCATACGATACTAAAACCAACTACACTAATAGCTGATGTTGAAAAAGTTTGTTTAGAAGCAAGCGAGTATCAGTTTGCTGCAGTATGTATTCCACCACCGTTTGTAAAAATAGCTAAAGCGCTGTTGGTGGAAACCAATGTTAAAGTAGCAACTGTTATAGGATTTCCATTTGGTTATTCTGCTGTCGAGGCTAAGCTGGCAGAAATATTGTTAGCAATGGTGGATAGTGCCGATGAACTGGATGTTGTAGCAAATATTGTTGCGATAAAAAATGGTGACTGGCAATATATCTCAAATGAAATAAATCACATAATGCCGGTGGTTAAAAGTAAGGGAAAGGCGATTAAGATTATTATTGAAAGCGGTGTTTTAAGTAGAGAGGAGTTATTAAAAAGCTGTGAGCTATTTGGAGCAGCAGGGATAGATTACTTAAAAACCTCAACAGGGTATGCTGAAGTGGGTGCAACTGTCGAGGCAGTAAAAACAATGCGCCAGAATTTACCGTCACAGGTACAAATAAAAGCTTCGGGTGGAATAAAAACGTACGAATTTGCAAAGGAACTTGTTGCAGCAGGTGCCACAAGGCTGGGCTGTAGTGTAAGTGTAGCTATAGTAAACCAACAAATACAAAATGAGAGTCAGTATTAACTTTATTAAAATGAAAACTGGTTTTTTGGTTATTACAGTTCTTATGATTAGTCCTCTAGTTGGTGTTGGGCAGGGGTATAACAGAGATACCTTTTCCTCAGTCCTGGTTAATAAAGATCCCCGTTTTGATGAAATGTCAGCTAAACAGGCAGAAATAAATAGACGTTCGGTAGCAAGTGGCCCGAGAAGAGTCAACGGTTTTCGCATTCAAGCCATTAATACACAAAATAGAGATGAGGCAAATGCTGTTAAGGCAGAATTACTTCACCGTTTTCCTGACCAGAAATCTTATTTATTATACCAGGCACCCAGTTTCAGAGTAAGGCTGGGAAATTTCCTAACTCAAAAAGAAGCCTCACAGTTGCGTAAGATGATTTCTGCTTTGTATCCCGGCCGCGGCATTTACATTGTTCCTGATATTGTAGAGTATATGCCTCCTCTAAATGAAGATGACACGAAGAACTAGTCATTGATTTAAAAGTATTTTTTGATTATGCTAAGGAACAAAATAAAATCGCTTGTACAGGAGTATAGGCAGGAGTTTGTAGAGGTGCGCCGTTATCTTCATGCACATCCTGAAATTAGCTATCGTGAGTTTGAAACCTCCAAATATGTGCAGCAGAAACTTGCTGAGTTTCACATTCCTTTTGAAATAAAAGCAACTACGGGTGTTGTAGGTATAATAAAAGGAAGAAACCCTGACAGCCGCGTTATTGCACTAAGGGCAGATATGGATGCACTTCCGATAAAAGAAGAAAATGAAGTTGTTTACAGGTCAGTAAACGAGGGTCTTATGCATGCCTGCGGGCATGACGTTCACACCACCTGCCTTCTCGGTGCTGCCAAGATCCTAAACGAGTTGAAGGATGAATGGGAAGGAACAATTAAATTAATATTTCAACCCGGGGAAGAAAGAAATCCGGGCGGCGCCAGTTACATGATAAAAGAAGGTGCCCTAGAAAACCCTGCACCACAGGGTATTTTTGGAATGCATGTACACCCCGGACTGCCAGTAGGAAGGTTTAGTTTTCGTAAAGGCCGTGTTATGGCAAGCGCAGATGAAATATTTATTACAGTAAAAAGCAAAGGAGGTCATGCTGCCGCACCACATCTTACAGCAGATACCATTCTTATTGCCTCACAATTAATTGTCAGCCTGCAACAAATTATTAGCCGGAATAACAATCCTATGTCTCCTTCAGTCTTATCAATCTGCTCAATAGAAGGTGGTCATACAACGAACGTTATTCCTAGCGAGGTGAAGTTAAAAGGTACATTTAGGGCAATGGACGAACCATGGAGAAGGAGAGCGCATGAACTCATTAAAAAGCAAACAGAAGGGCTTGTTGCTGCAATGGGTGCAGAGGCAGACATACTAATAGATGTCGGATATCCTTTTGTAGATAATGATCCCGCTTTGACTGAAGTTGGATGGCAACTTGCAAACGAGTACTGGGGCAAAGAAAATATAGAAGAAACAGAGTTAAGAATGGGAGCTGAGGATTTTGGATATTATACTCATGTCGTTCCCGGTTGTTTTTACCGTCTCGGAGTTGGTAACGTAGAGAAAGGAATTATTCACAATGTACATACCCCTAAGTTTGATATAGACGAAGATGCTATCGCAAATGGTATACAAATGATGGCCTGGCTTGGAGCAAAAGCGGTTGTTGAATAAGCATAAAAGATATAAAGGCACAAAAATTGTAGGAAAATTCACCACTTAAACGGGCAAAAAGAACAGAAAACAACTATAATAAAGAAGGGTGAAAAGTTGATTACTTTTCACCCTTTTTTGTTGCCCGACAAGGATTCGAACCTCGACAAACAGTACCAAAAACTGTCGTACTACCATTATACTATCGGGCAATCCGTAAATGGAGTGCAAAAATAAGGCTTCGCTATATTTGAACAAATATTTTTTTAAAATCTAGATAATTTTTTATTCAACAGAGGGGAAACTTCGTTTCGGTTTATACCTGTTCTTCCTCTTCTTTTAACTTCTTAATCAATTCGAGAGAATTGTCTACTTTATCTGCGAGCAGTGTTATTAATGAACCTGACTTTGCATTTTTATACGCATATAAAATCGCCTCCCTTTCATTTCTCATAATTGTTACCGGAATATCTTTTTCTTTCATTTCATCTATTCCTTCTGTCAGCAATTTAATAATTTCATCCGCCGTTCTTCCCCTTAACGATCCATCCTGCCGTATGATAATCTCATCAAAATACTTTGCAGAAATTCTACCTAATTCCCTGATATCTTCATCTCTGCGGTCTCCGGTTCCGGTAATAATACCAACTTTTGGTGTTAGGCCCATTTTGTTAATAAACTCTCCCAAAAGGTTTAACCCTGCGGGATTGTGGGCAAAATCTAACAGCATCTGAAACTTCTTAAACTGGAAAAGATTTAATCTTCCCGGAGTTTGCACGTCTGATGGTATAAAAGTTCTCAGTGCCTGTTTAATATCATCTATTGTTATGTTGGTGTATAAATAAGTAGCTAATACTGCAGGCAAAGTATTCATAATGTTATGTACAGCCTTGCCACCATACGTTAGCGGTATATCTGTTACTTTATGAACTCTTATTTTCCAGGTTCCTTTTAAAATAGATACATATCCGTTTTCAAAAACAGACGCATAACCACCATTGTCACAATGATCTTTTATCCGCTCGTTATTTTCATCCATGCTAAAGAGCGCAATATTACAGTCGAGACCTTTTCTCATTGCATACACGAGATCATCATCAGCATTCAGAATAGCGTATCCATGTGCAAAAACAGTTTCAGGAACCACTGCTTTTACTTTGGCCATTTGTTCAATGCTGTCAATACCGCCAAGACCAATATGATCTGCGCTTACATTAGTAACAATAGCAATATCGCAATGTTGAAAAGCGAGACCTGCTTTTAAAATACCGCCTCTGGCACATTCTAGTACAGCAAAATCAACAGTAGGATCTTTTAAAACAAACTGCGCACTTACCGGCCCGGTGCAGTCTCCCCGCATCATCAGGTTATTTTGAATGTAAATACCTTCAGACGTAGTAAAGCCTACTTTATAGCCGACCGATTTACAAATATGCGCTATCAATCTTGTAGTAGTCGTTTTGCCATTTGTACCCGTAACTGCTATTATCGGAATACGACCACTGCTTGCTTTTGGAAAAAGCATGTTTATAACGGGTTCTGATACATTTCGGGGCAATCCGACCGTTGGTTCTATATGCATTCGAAAACCAGGAGCTGCATTCACTTCCAAAACAGCGCCGCCATGTTCCGTTATTGGCTCTTTAAGATCAGGAGCCATAATATCAATACCACAAATATCAAGACCAATAATTTTTGAAATTCTTTCGCACATAAAAATATTTGCCGAATGTACCTCATCTGTGACGTCGGTACTTGTACCGCCGGTGCTTAAATTAGCTGTAGGTTTTAATAGCACCAGCTCATCTTTCGCCGGAACTGTTTCAAACGTGTAGCCAATATCAGCAAGCATTTTATGAGTAAAATTATCTACTGTTATTTTTGTCAATACCAGTTCATGACCAAATCCTCTTCGTGGATCT
>JBBPZJ010000494.1:0-2445 GCA_038199395.1 Chitinophagales bacterium | reverse complement strand
TTTTCTTTCTACTATTGTATAAAAACCAAACAAAAGAGCTGAATAAAAGATGTTGCTCATAATCGAGTTGAGAATAAAATTACCAAAAAACTCATTTTTATAAAATGGAATTGCAGCGGCATAACAGGCGCCCAATCCGGCTAACGATTTAGGGTAAAAGCTGCTGCTGGCCCAAACGCCAAAATTCGATAGAACAAAGAAAATTGCACCGCTCCAAACCGCAGCCAAAGCAATGCTTGCAACAGATCTTTTATGCATAAAGGTTGCTAATGCTGTTATGATTAGAAAAGCTGCATATACGAAGAACTGGGTTATTCCATAAAATCCCTTCATCTCAGTAAACATTTGAAGACAAACGTCTGACAATAACAAAGCTGCTAAGGGCAACAGTAATGCTGATTTTTTATCTCTAATAATCGACCCCCCGAAAATAGCCATTGCACCTATGGCAGTAAAATTCGGAGGGTGAGGAAATACCCTTGTAAAAGCAGCAGCCACCACTAATAAACCTGCCGAAATAACCAATGTCTTATTTTGTTTGTTCATTTTAATTCTCTTATTGATTGCAAAAATAGCCTAAATTTTTTGTTCTTTCAAGCAATTGACCCCACCGTCCGCAGTTTCAAAAAAGTTAAACTGTTTTAGCTACCGGTACAAAAGCCTTGTACAATACCGCATTTTCAATGCCCCGGATGGTATATTCCTTATCACCAAGTACTACAAACACCTCTCCTCTTTTGCAAATAACAGGATCACAATGCGCCTCGCCCTGCATCACCAGAAAAACTTCTGCCGACTTGCTTTTAGAGACGTATTCCCGACCATTTTCAAGTTTTATAGCACTGATGCCAAAATCAGCGACAGGTAAAGGATATTCAATTTCTCCCGTTGCAGATACGTCTCCGGTTAATATGTTTGGTTCAATTCCTTCAAAAACAATATGCTTCAATAGTTCGGGAACATCCACATGCTTTGGCGTTAGTCCGCCCCTAAGCACGTTGTCGCTGTTAGCCATCAACTCCACATTCTGCCCTTCAAGATAGGCGTGCGGCACCCCTGCGCCCTGAAACACTGCTTCGCCTTCTTTCACCTGTACTATATTTAAAAAATAAATGGAGAAAATTCCTTTGTCAACATTACTTATCGGTAACACTCCGTTATACAATTTTGAAACCCAATAGCCGGGCTCATCTTTGGTGTGAGGCGTAGTAATCTCCCGCTCTACTACTGACAGCAATATTTCGTCTGCCTCTTCCTGTGGCATCTCCATCACCGTTTTGTATAACTCGTAGTAGCCTCCGTCAGCAAATACCTTACTTAAAAAATTAAATTCCGGCACAGCTTCTAATGTCTGTTGTAAGGCCTCTTCCTTTTTAAATCCGTGTAACAACCAAAATTCTCCCAAAGCAACCATTACTTCCGGCTTATGGTTTTTATCCTTATAGTTTCTATGGCCGGCGCTGATAGGCACGCCATTAGCTTCCTCTCTTTCGAAGCCTTTTTTTGCTTCGTCCCTGGTAGGGTGCACTTGTATAGACAGCATTTCCCTTACATCGAGAACCTTTAATAAATAAGGCAACTCTCCAAACTGCTGATATACCTGCTCATCTAAATGCTCGACCGGTTCCTGCTGAATGAGATCATACCACGATTGCAAACCATCTTCCGTCTCTAACATACCAGAGGCACTGGGGTGGGCACCCATCCAGTATTCTGCACATGGCTTTTGCTCCGCATTTTCAAATCCCAATAATTCAGGAATAAACTTATGTCCCCCCCAGGCATAATGTTGCACCTTTCCCTGTAGCTTAAATACTTTATTTTTCACTATAAATGGTAATTTAGGTCGTCCGAAAATAATAACAATATGGCAGAGCACAATGAAACGGGGTTGGCCGGTGAAAAACTAGCGCTGGAATGGCTTAAACAACGAGGCTACATCATACGCGAAGAAAACTGGAGATACAGGCATCTTGAGGTAGACGTAATAGCGGAAAAGGGCGATACGCTTCACTTTATTGAAGTAAAGACAAGGCGAAGTACAAAGTTTGGCAACCCCGAAGAAAGCATCAATAAACAAAAAATGAAAAATCTGAAAGATGCCGCCGAACAATATCAACAACAACATCCGGGATGGAAATGGATACAATTTGACGTGCTTGCTATTTTACATAAACCGGATGGAATTGATTATTGGTTTAACCAGGATGTGTATCTGTAGAAGCTGAACGATCAATAGAGACAGAAAACGAACAGCAGGAAGTTTTTTTTGATACCGGCAGTCGTATTTCATAGCAGCATCGTCAGACTGTGCGAAAACCTCACAAACACATTATAGATATAAAATTATGTTTTTAAAAGAATCTTTTCAAACAATTTAGTTGTCTTAACGATATGAATTTCAAACAAGGTATTTCCCGCCAGCAAATAAGCATGATGAGCCCC
>JBBPZJ010000493.1:0-2188 GCA_038199395.1 Chitinophagales bacterium | reverse complement strand
TTTTACTATAGTGGATTAGTAGCTTTTGTATTTAGTTGCAGAAAAAATTGGATAAACGCCTTACAAGGTAGTAATTTCAATTCAAAATGCAGCATCTTCACCGAAGGTGTTGGTTCAACAAGCGCATTTATACAAGCCGGGCAGACGTGGTAACAATGAGCTGTAGTGCGTGTTTCAGCTACAGTTCCCAGCTTGCGGAATTCTATTGAACGATGATAGTATCAATGGACTTTTAATTATAAATTTGGCAACGGACTGGCTGACGGAATTATGTTTCCCGTCCTGCATAAGTACTTAACGTTTGCGTCATATGCAGATACTCAGTAACCATCGTACTTTTGGCTTTGTAAACGCTAAAACAAAATTTATGAAACGCAGTACTTTTTTGCAATTTGGATTCGCCGTTACTTCTGTTCTTACCGTTCCACTCGAAGTCTTTGCAAAACTTAAAACTAAACTTAGAGAGCCAAAAGGCTTAAAGGTCGACGCAGGTAAAGACCGATTTGATAAAAGCATTACTCTTTTTGAAGGGGACACTTTTTATTGTAAAGTATCAACAAAGGATACTGATGGTGATTTGTACATTTTCGAATCGACCAGAGATAAAAAAGGCGGACCTCCCCTCCATTATCACTACGAACAGGATGAGTGGTGGTACATCCTAGAAGGAGAATTCTTATTTAAGGTAGGTGAGCAAACTTTTACAGCCAAGGCGGGTGACAGTGTATTCGGGCCACGAATGGTACCACATGCGTTTGCAAAGACCAGTGAAGGAACTGCAAAAATGGTAATGGCTTTTCAACCGGCAGGTAAAATGGAAGCACATTTTGAATCTGTAAGCGAGGGTGCTTATGCAAAATTATCCGAAGAAGAAAAAGATAAATTCCGACAAGCAAATGGATTCAAAGTTGTTGGCCCAGCACTTACTTATGACAAATCTAAACCACAATAAATAATTGTACGAACGCACAACATTAAGAACAATAGCCGAAAGCTCCTGCAAAAAAGCCCCACTGCAATACGGCAACGGGGCTTTTGGTTATTGTTTGTTGACCGACGCCAATCATCAGACTTCCTGAATTTTACTATAGTGGATTAGTAGCTTTTGTATTTAGTTGCAGAAAAAATTGGATAAACGCCTTACAAGGTAGTAATTTCAATTCAAAATGCAGCATCTTCACCGAAGGTGTTGGTTCAACAAGGGGCTTTGTGCAAGTGTGGCTTGACGGAACAACAATCAGCAGCATTAATTCTGTTGTACTGCGGTTCGGGGCTGGACAAATAAAGCCAGCATTAGTTCTTACTATTTAACTTTATCAAAAAACCGGGCAGCAGTTCCGGGCTGGACGGAATTCTAATTCCACACCTGCACAAAGCCCTACCTTTGTAGGCAATTTTGTAAAGTTAAAAGTGAGAAGAAGCCTGATAGTAGGAACAACAGTAGCGCTAATTGTTATTGGCGTGCTATATCTATTTATAGTATTTAGTGGCTTAGGATGGGCGTTTTATGATGCAAACAGCCCTAAGATTTTACGAAAAAGAAAGCTTACAAACAATATAGAAGAGGCAAAGGAAAGAGGGGTTTTTATAAAAGATTTAAAATATAAAGCTGATAGTACGGTACAGAAATTCGAGTTCCATCCATACATTGAAAAAGCCTTTAGATATGGAAGAGACGCTACTGAAACGTTACCGGCGATAAATACTAATTACCCGTACAGATTAGGCTTCCAAAACCAAATCGAATCAGTAATTATTTTTATTGAGGATGAAGAACTAAACAAGTTCGACAGTTCAGCAGGTTCCGGTTATGCTGGCGCCTCAGGCTATTTAAGAAAACCATCTCTTCATGATACCGTTATACTTGGAGTTAGAAGAAGTGGTATAGTGTTAGGTACAATCAAGGTGTGGAATTAACATTTACCCCTGCTCATGTAAGTGTTCCGCAGGACACTTAAATGGAAAAGAAAAATCAGGACTGTGTCCGGTAAAGTTTAAACTAGTTCTAACGCTGTTTTACTTTTCTCATTTGTACAATAGTCAAGGGCACTGCTATATTTGTAGTGCCATGTTTCATAAACAATACCAGCCCTTACCGGATTCTGATGAAGATAATCTAGCTTTTGTTTCAACGTGTCATAACCATATAGCTCAATTGGATGATTATCCTGCTGCCAAAATTGGAAAT
>JBBPZJ010000492.1:0-22123 GCA_038199395.1 Chitinophagales bacterium | reverse complement strand
CTTGTACCTTTAAGTACTCTTTGATAAATGTCTGTTTCGCCTTCTGCCTTCAGCCTGTTAAACTCTCCAATTAATACAATACCATTTAATACAGCTACACCAAACAAGGCAATGAAACCTACACCTGCTGAAATGCTGAAAGGCATTCCTCTTATTATTAATGCAAACACGCCACCTATAGCAGATAGCGGAATTGCAGTAAATATTAAGAGGGTTTCTTTTATTGAATTGAAGGTGAAATAAAGTAGTAAAAGAATTAAGAATAAGGCAACGGGAACTGCAACTGTTAACCGCTTATTGGCTGCTTCCAAATGTTTAAACTGTCCTCCATAGGTTACGTAGTAACCGGGCGGCAACTTTAATTTCGCATCTAACTGCTGCTGTATTTCTTTTACGATACTTTGTACATCCCTGTTGCGCACATTAAAGCCTACAATTATCCTTCTCTTTGTATCGTCTCTTTGAATTTGATTAGGACCATTTTTAAAGTCAACTGTTGCTACTTCTTCCAAAGGTATTTGTTGGCCGGTCGGAGTGCTTATGTATAATCCTCTAACATCTGATAAGTCTTTCCGGTCTTTTTTGGTTAATCGAACAACCAGGTCAAAACGCTTTTCACCTTCATATACAAGTCCTGCTGTTTCACCTGCAAAAGCTGTTTTAATCACCTTATTGATGTCTGTTATGTTCAAACCATATTGAGCAATCTTATCACGATTGAACTGAATTCGAATTTGCGGTAATCCCGTTACTTCTTCTACGTACAAATCTTCTACACCATTGATGTGCTTTATTTGCTTTCCTATTTTATTTGCATAGTCAGTCAGCACATCTAAATCTTCGCCGTATAACTTAATTACTACATCCTGTTTTGCACCGGTTATCAATTCATTAAAACGCATTTGTATCGGCTGTTGAAATCCAAATGTGACACCCGGTATTACTGATAATGCTCTTTGCATAGTATCGGCTAACTCTTCTCTTGTTTTTGCTGTAACCCAATCTTTTTTATCTTTTAATATTACCATCATATCACTGGCTTCTATAGGCATCGGGTCTGTTGGTATCTCACCTGAACCTACTTTATTTACGACTTGGAGTACTTCAGGAAACTTTTGTAAAATAATTTTTTGTGCCGTAGTTGAGGCCTCAATAATCTGGTCGATAGAACTGCCTGTTAATACCCTCGTTTCCACTGCAAAATCACCTTCATCTAACTGTGGTATAAATTCACCTCCTAAGCTTCTAAAGGCAAATATGGTGACTACTAACAATGACAGTGCTATGGTAATTACTATACCTCTATGATGAATTGATTTTCGTATTAACGGGTCATAATAACGATGGAATAAGTCCATCATCTTATCGGAGATTGTTTTTTTATGTGTAGTCTTTTTACTTAAACACAATGCCGACATCATTGGTACATAAGTAAGTGACAAGAAGAATGCACCCAATATGGCAAATGACACTGTTTGAGCCATTGGCTTAAACATTTTTCCTTCGATGCCTACCAATGCTAAAATGGGCAGGTAAACAATCAGGATAATGATTTCTCCAAATGCTGCCGAGCTTCTGATTTTAGATGCTGCATGATAAACTTCATCATCCATTTGTTCAGAAGTAAGTTTATCTATATGCTGCTGCTCAAAGTGCCTTAGAGTTATCTTATGTAAGATGGCTTCCACAATTATTACTGCACCATCTACTATCAAACCAAAATCTATTGCGCCCAAACTCATTAAGTTGCCTGATACGCCAAACAGGTTCATCATAGATATAGCAAACAGCATGGCTAAGGGAATAACTGATGCTACTACAAGTCCCGCCCTTAGGTTGCCAAGGAATAAAATGAGAATAAAGATTACAATCAACGCCCCTTCCAAAAGGTTGTGTGTTACTGTGCTGATGGCATTGTCAACCAACTTTTGCCTGTCTAAGAACGGTTCTATATCTACCCCTTCAGGCAGTGTTTTTTTAATCTGTTCTATTCTTGCTTTTACATTATTGATTACTTCTGATGAGTTAGCACCTTTAAGCATCATTACAATGCCTGTTACAATTTCACCCTGCCCGTTTCTTGTTGCTGCGCCGTAACGAACACTATTACCAAACTGAACGGCTGCTACATCTCTGATTAAAACCGGCACCCGGTTATTGGTCTTTATTACAATTTTTTCAATGTCTTCGATCTTCGTAACCAAACCTTCCGTTCTTATAAAATAAGCGTTGGGCGATTTGTTGATGTATGCTCCACCTGTATTCTGATTGTTTTTTTCGAGTGCTGTAAATATTTCATCAATGCTCACATTCATGCTGTGCAGCCTGTCAGGATTTACCGCTATTTCATACTGCTTTACGTAGCCACCAAAACCGCTAACTTCTGCAACGCCGGGTGTACCTAATAACTGCCGCTTAACAATCCAATCCTGAATGGTGCGAAGCTCCATTGCATCATACTTTTTTTCATAGCCCGGCTTAGGATGAATAACATATTGATATATTTCTCCTAATCCTGTTGTTACAGGAGCCATCTCCGGTGTGCCTACACCTTCAGGAATTTGTTTGGCTGCAAGAGTAAGCCGTTCTCCTATCTGCTGCCTTGCCCAGTATATATCAGCACTTTCTTTAAAAACAATAGTAACAAGCGATAAACCAAACCTCGAAAAGGAACGGATTTCCTGGATATTTGGAATGCTTGCCATTGTTTGTTCTACAGGAAATGTAATCAGCCGTTCTACTTCCTGTGCTGCCAATGTTGGTGTCACCGTTATAACCATTACCTGGTTATCGGTGATGTCGGGCACTGCGTCAATTGGCAGCTTTTTTAAAGAATATACACCCCAAATAATTAGGGCTAAAGTAAATAAGCCAATTATCAACTTGTTCTTTATAGAAAAGTGAATGATTTTATCTAACATAAAATAGTAGCGTTGCGAAAGACCTGCTACATAGATTTCTTTTGGACCCGGCTTTAGTAACACAGATGCAACATTGTTGCGTCGCACTCTTGTACTTTTAGTACATTATTCAGCCGTAAAAACCTATGCAGCGTTGATCGTGTTTTAAAAATGAGAAGCGGAATTGCAGAAAGCAATAGTATCAACAGGGCATAGTTATGCCTCTGCTGCCGGCGGACCTCTTAGAAGGTTGGTTACAGAATACGCAGATGATGTAAAATAAATATGATAAGGTTCAGGATGTTGTCGGGGTGGTTTATGAAGTACCTGAACTATATACTGAACTAAGAAAAAGGTGTGTTTGTCAAAGTTGACTTTTGTGCCTTGAGAACCATTTGAAGTGGTCTCATAAACAACAGTGTTTCCTTGCGGATGCTGAAAATGTGAAAATGCCTGCCCGAAAAAGTTTTGGTCTATATCGTCGTGGTCATCATCGTGAGAACCCTGGTGATGCTCTGTAGCTTCCTCTTCATGGTGGTGATGGGGAATAATAGTATGCGCAAATAAAACCGCAAATGCACATAGTAAAAGGGACGATATGAAGCGTTGCTTTACCAAAATTGGAGCGAAGGTAGGTAATGGAATTGGAAAACAGAATGAGCTTATCCGGACAATTTAAGAACAAGCCCTACAAATACGTTTTAATAAACAAGCCTACATATCATTTTGTGACTTTCCAATAAGCTATGCTCCCCGGTTTTCTTTCATCGGTTGCCCTTACTACTAATGTATCATTGTTACAAAGGTTGCCAAAAACTTCTATGCCTTTATCTGTTGACATACCTTGCCGTACATCTACCCATTCTGCTTTGCCGTCTTTAATCCTGATAACAAATTTTCTTTCCTGATTGGTTGCAATTGCACCAGGTGGTATCACGAAGGAACTGCCCGCTCTTTCCATCTTCAATTTCACATACGCAAACGAACCGGCTTTCAATTCGTTATTCTTATTATTAAATGTATATTCCCATTGCTCTGTTCTCGTGGTTGGGTCTATTGTTCCACTTTTACGAGATAGCATAGCTGTAAATAATTTTTGAGGAAAGGCATCTACTCTAAATGATGCTTGTTTAGTGGCTGTATTAGATTCGTTATATAATTCCGGAACTGCAATTCTTAACCGAAGTGTATGATTATTTTGTACAGTTAGTAACACCTGGTTGTTGCCTACCAATGCACCTCTGTCTGCATTACGGGCTGTAATGATACCATCGAAAGGAGCGCGTAAAACTAAAAGACCAGCAACCTGTTGATAAGATTGCGCCAACTGTTTAGATGCCTGGTAAGATGCACTGTCAGCAAGCAACTGATTGCGGCTTCTTGTTAATTCAACAGGAGCAACTATTCCCGGAGTTTTTGCCTGTGCTGCTTTATTCAAACGTTGGTACATATCGTTACTGCTCATGTATTTTGCCTTTGCAGCCTGCAATTCTGATTGATATTCTGCCTGTTTGGTATTCAATTCCGGCGCTTCAATTAATGCTAATATTTGACCCCGATGCACCTTATCACCAAGGTCAACTTTCATTTCCTTTACATAGCCTTGTACCCGGGCAAATAATTGTGATTGCTCATAAGGCAATAGCTCTGCCGGAAGTTCAATACTTTTTGCAACACTGGTGTCATGCAAAATAAACACCGGAACGGTATCAGGAACACTTGTATTAGTAGCGGTTGTTTCTTTTGCTTTACTGTTGTTTTTGCAAGCTGTAAATATTGTTATAAGTAGAAAGAAAAAAATAAGATGCTTTATAAACATGGTGTTGCTTTTCATTGTTCATTAAAATTTTTACTGTTTGTATCAGCAGGGTCCATAGATGCTGATGTATATTTTCTTCTGCCAATGCCTGCCTGATAAACATGAGGCAAAAAGAACAAAACGCTGATGGTTGAAAATAACAAGCCCCCTATTACAGCAATGCCCAATGGCGCTGTCTGCGAGCCGCTTTCGCCAAACCCAATCGCCATTGGTAACATGCCTGCAATCATAGCAAGGCTTGTCATTAAAATGGGTCGCAGCCTGCTTTCTGCTGATTTAAGATGAGCATTCAGAATGTTTCCTTCTCGTCTAAGTTGTTCAGCATTGGTTATAAATAAAACTGCATTTGCTATTGATACGCCAATTGCCATAATCGTTCCCATGTACGATTGTATATTCATGGTTTGTCCTGTTAAAAAAAGCATGAGTAAAGAACCTGCAATTACAGCGGGAACAACGGATAAAGTTATTAGGGCAATGCGGAAGGATTGAAAGAATACAGACATCAATAGAAAAATAACTACAACAGCAATGAGCAATCCAAATTGTAAACTGCTAAGGGTTTGCTGCAATAATTCAGGTTGCCCCCGCAATAATATTTTAGATCCTTTAGGCAGTGTGGTTTTATTGATTACGTCATTTACTTTTTTAAACGCACTTCCTAAATCTTCGTTTTGAACATTAGCTGTTATGGTGATGTATCGTTGCTGGTTCAGTCTGTCATATTCACCCGGCATACTTATGCGTTTCCAGGATGCAACTTCATTCAGCAAATGCACATTGCCATCGGATGAAGCAACAGGTATCATTTCCAATTGGGATGTACTATTCATACGGTATTCAGGATATTGTACCTGTACTATGTATGCTGTACCAGTTGCTTTATCTAACCAATAACTCGGAGAAGTAAAGCGACTTGAGGAGGTGGCGGCTACAGCCGAACGGGCTACCTGATCTGCTGTGATATTTAGCTGACCAGCTTTTATCCTGTCAACATCAATTTTAATAGCGGGGTAATCTAATGGAGTGGCAATTTGCAAATCTCTTAAAGATGTAATGTTTGATAATTGCTTTAGCAGTTGCGTGGCTGTGTTCTTTCCTTCATCCATATTCCTGTTTACTATTGCAATTTGAATTGGATTAGTTGATCCAAGATTTAAAACCTGTTCGGCAAGGTCACCTGGCTCAAAAGAAATTTGTGCATTGGGTATTTGTTTTTTTACGGCAGCACGTAATTTCTCTTTAAATTCTTCTATTGCAATTGATCCTGATTTTAATTTAATTCTTGTAACTGCTTCATGTGGACCGCTTGTCCATAAGTGAATAAGGTTTACCGGAAAACTGGAAGGTTGTGTGCCTACGAATGCAGATGTAATTTCTACGTTTTGTTTGCCGGCAATATCATTCACTAACGACAATAATTTACGTGTTGCGTCTTCTGTACGTTCCAGGCGTGTCCCTACGGGTAAGCGCAAACGAACCTGTGCCTGCCCGGTATCTGCTTTAGGAAATAATTCGGTTCCGGTGAATGAAAAAAGCAGGATAATCAGTGCTGTGGAAATTACTATAAACAAAAGTGTTATCAGCCCGCCACTTGTTTTTACCCGCTGACCTACACGCACATATTTGTTTTTAAACCTGTTAAAAAAAGTATTGGATGATGAGATTTCCTTTTCACTTAAATGATGTTTCATTAACCAATTGCTGACGACCGGCACAAAGGTTTGGGATAAAATAAAAGATGCAATCATCGCAAAACCAACCGCCAACGATAAAGGAAGGAACATTGCTTTTGGTACACCACTCATAAATAATGAAGGAACAAAAACAGCAAGAATACTTAGCAGGATAAGCAATTTTGGCGTTGCAATTTCCATACTTGCATCGGCTATTGCTTTGGCTTTGCTCTTACCCATTTCCATGTGCCTGTGAATGTTTTCAATTGTTACAGTGGCTTCATCTACCAATATTCCCACTGATAGTGCAAGCCCTCCCAACGTCATAATGTTTATGGTTTGCCCTGTTAAATACAGAAGTGTTGCAGAGGCGAGTAAAGCAAGTGGTATGGTCATTACAACAATTAATGCGCCTCTTCTATCACCCAAAAATAACAGGACCATTAAGCCCGTTAAAATAGCGCCAAGTCCGCCTTCAAATAATAAACTTTTTAATGAGTTGATGACATAACCTGACTGGTCGAACTCGTACGATACTTTAATGTACTCGGGTATGGCAGCCTGCATATCCGGCAATGCAGCTTTCACTCTTTGTACTACATCCCAGGTAGATGCATCTGCCCTTTTTGTTACCGGTATGTAAACAGAACGCTTACCATTAATTAATGCATAACTGGTAGTAACATCCGAACCCAAACTTACAGTAGCTATGTCTTTAATATAAACAGAAGCGCCGCTACCTAATTGAAGCGGCGTGTTCTGCAAATCCTGTAAACTTTCAATAACACTATTTTGAGGAGTAATGTAAGTACTGTCGCCAATACGCACATTACCAGCGGGGCTAATAGTATTAGATTTCGCCAATGATTGAACTACCTGCTCGGGTGTAAGATGATAATTGCGAATTTTATCCGGGTCAACTGTTATTAAAACGGTCTTTTGGTTTCCTCCAAAAGGCGGCGGTGCCGATACTCCCGGCAGCGTTGAAAACATAGGGCGCACTTTGAACAGTGCCAGGTCAGATATTTCACCAAGAGAACGTGTTTCGGAACTAAAAACTAATTGCCCTACCGGCACACTTCCTGCATCAAATCTTGTTATAAAAGGCGGCACTGTACCTGGTGGCATAAAGGCTCTTGAACGATTAACATAACCTACTACTTCAGCCATTGCCTGTGCCATATCTGTGCCCTCGTTAAATTCTATTTTTATAAGTGCAGCTCCCTGTATGGATTTGGAATCTACATACTTTACACCGGTAATGTACAGGAAGTGATACTCATAATAAGAGGTAACGAAGCCTTCCATTTGTTCCGGCGATAAACCCCCATAAGGTTGTGCAACATAAACCGTAGGTAAACCAAGTGTTGGAAAAATATCAACTTTAGTATTACGGATAGCGAGCCATGAAAAAAAGACAATTGCTAACACGGAAACCAATATTGTAAGTGGATGTCTTAATGCTGATATAATTAACTTCATTGTTCTATTTTATTATCATTCCGTTTTGGGTTTCACGCAAAGGCGCCAAGCGTTTCACGTAAAGTAGCCCAAGTGTTATTTTTGTTTTATTTCTTCTTTGTTTTCTTTGCGTGGCTTTCCTTTGCATCTTTGCATGAAAAATTCTATTTCAGATGTTCTGTGAATAAAATCAGGTTTCCCTTTGCTACCGCAATTGCAAGCAACGAACGCCATAACTGTAAACGTGCATTGGCATCATTTACTTCTGCTTTCTGCAACTCATACTGCGAATTGGTAAGCCTGGTAAAATCAATTAACCCTGTTTCATAACTAAGTTTTAAACCTTCATAAACATCACTTGCAGCTTTTAATAATTCCGGCGATTTGGCAGCAATTTTTACATCCTGCCGGTATTGCATTACAGCGGTTTCTATTTGTTTGGTGATGTCTAAATGTGCCTGTGCAAGTCTTGCATTATCTGCCTGTAACAACGATTGGTATTGTTTCTTTTCAATATTAATTCTGTTGTACTTCAAAATTGGAAAACTCAATTGCACACCAACTCCCAGGTTGGTTCGTGAAAAACCAAAGCCTTCTAACTTGTTTACATTTCCACCCGCATCTATGCCCGAACCACGTGCATAAGCATTGCCCCAAAAATCCAATTGCGGCGCATTGGATTTTTTTATTTCTTTTAAACCTGCTTCCGTTATGCTTTTCTGTGCTTCAAGATTTTGATAGTATGGATGTTGATCAATAGAAGCGGTTGTATCAATCAGCGTAAGTAAACTTTGATTAAAAAGCGTATCAGTTAATAGAATGTCTGTTTGTTTATTCTCACCCGTTAATCTTGATAGCTCTGTCATTTTTTGTTGACAGGTTCGTTCTGTTTGTAAGTAATCCATTCCAGCCTGTACAATAGCCGCCTGAAATTGTGTTGTATCAATACCCGGTCGCAAACCATTTATTGCTAACACAAGCACCTGCTCTAACGAAACGCTGCTTCGGTCAATGTTAGCCTGCAAACTTTTTAAAACCTGTTTACAATAAACAACCTCAAGGTAGATATTAATAGCGCTGTACTGGTATTGAAATAACTGTTCGTTATAAGCGGCATTAGCTTGTTTGAATTGTGCTGTCGCTTTTTCGATTGCGGCATTTCGTTGTCCAAACGTAAAGGGGTTCCATTTAACCAATGCTCCCAATGCAGAACCGGGAACAAAGTTCATTTTATTATTTAGTGAAGGTGGACCACTTATCGGCAACAAAAAACCGGGATAACTCATTCCCGTAATGTTATTATAAGTAGCAATGTTTATTTGATAACCGGCGTTAAGATCTGGTACGATTGTATTTTTTGCTAATGGGATATTTTGTTCAGTTGCTTTTGCCTGTTGTTGAAGTACTTCAAGTAGAGGCAGGTTTGACTGCACCTTTTGTAATACTTCTTTTATTGATAAAGCAGTAGTTTGCGAGGTTGCCGGGTGAATAAAAGATAATAAAAAAATTATAGTTAGTAAAGGGACCGATATTAGGATTTTACAGGCAGAATAGTTTCGTTGCATAAATTGTATTAATTTTTTCAGGTGTGTGGGGTGAACTGTGTCAAGTCATAAATATCCAAGGATCTTTCAATTCCTTCCACCTTATTTACCATAGTCTCAAAACCATCATTTCCAAACAATTTACGTTCGTTGTTTTCAAACTCTTCTCCTAAACTATCATACTCGTTTTTTGATATGATTTTTCTGAATGCAGGAAAAAGAACGGTATCTTCTCTTGCTTCATGCGGACGATACATAGTATTGAAAGATGTAAGTAACCGTATAAGTTTTTGATTTTCCGTTTCAGTGGCTGTTTGAGATTTTGCAAGTTGCATAATCTCGTCTGTTAATCTTCTGCCTGCCTGGTGTTGTTGTAAAAGCAAATCAGTTAGTTGATTAGCTTTTTTGAAACGAGGAAATAAATAACTCTCTTCCTGTTTTTCGTGGTAGTCTTCAACAAACGTCCTGATAATTCCTGCTGCATTGGCAATTGCTTCTTTTGGAAAATTTTCTTTGTTGATAAGGTGCATTCTGCAAGTATCATAAATAAGCAAAACTCTATTTAGTAATCCATGTTCTTGCATTAAATCTTCAGGCGGCGAAACTTTCTGCCCTTCGTCTTCTTCCTTCTCCTCTTTGTCTTTACAACCCGATAGTAAACTTAAACCTGTAGCAGTTGTTACCGCTACAATCAAACCCTTCTTTATAAAATTTCTCCTATGTGGTTGTGAATTATTTGTATCATAATCGGTTTTGTTTTCCATTTTATATCATTTAAGTATAAGCAAGTTTTTTTTCTATTGAATTGTCGCCACCGTCGTAAACTATCAGGAAGAGCAACAGCATGGTCATAGCAAAATCTGTTCTGTATTCGTGTGCAAACGGCCAAAAACCTATATCCATGAGAACAGGTATTTTGGTAATGATAAAAGCTGCAATCATTATCATGAGCAAAGGAATAGCAGCAAGGCGGGAAAGTAATCCAATTAATATTAAAACACCACATACTATTTCATATGAGCCGGTGAAATATGCCCAAAATGAAGGATCACTGAACCCAATCTTTGCAAAGCGACCTGTGCCTAAAGCATCAGGAAATAAATATTGTTGAATGCCTTCGGAAAGAAAAATCAGTCCAACAACCAACCGGCATAGCAGTGTTGGAATGTTAGAAGTTCTTATTATGCTTTGCACGATTAATGAGAGTAAATTTTAGCAGAAAACTATTTGTAAAAATGGTACAGCAAAATCACCTAATCGTGGTACAAATGAAAATTGTTTGGTATGAAGTAGTTTTATTGAAATAATTGAGTGCGAAATTATAATTATTCCAATCTTAACAATAAAAGAGCTGACAGGATAATGGTATAAATGAAACCAGGTTGGTATCAGCTGTTTGCAGTACGAAAAGATAATGGCGTTACTCCCACAAACTTTTTAAAGTATTTTACAAAGTGAGAAGGGTCTCCAAATTCCAACGCTAAAGATATTTCTGAAATGGTGTTACCTGTATAAAGCAATAATCGTTTAGCTTCACTTACTACAAAACCAGATAAAATTTCTGCCGCAGTTTTGTTTACTGCTTTTCGACAAGTTGCATTTAAATTTTGTGGTGAAGTATTCAGCTTTTCAGCGTAAAAAGCTACCTTATTCTTAATACCGTTAGCAGCGCTTAATAATTCCGTAAAAGAGTGGTAAAGGTCTGATTTAATTTCTGCTTTATTAATAACGGGTTCAGCTACTTGTAACACTTTTGCTAATAACGATTTTAATAATCCTTCGGTTATATGAAATGCGTTTTTATCAACCATTTTGTTTTCTTCCGTAAGCACTTGTAATAGCTTTTCGATAGTTTTAGTATCCTTTAATAACAGGCAACATTGAGTAGAAATTTTTGAGAGCAAAGATTTTAGTTCGTAATCCAGGCTTTTTTCAATAAATGTTTTTTTAATAATGATTACATAGCCTTCTGGTTCTGTTTCTAATTCCCAAAAGTGAACCTGCTCCTGTCTTATAAAATACATTACAGGTGGTGAAACAACATATTTTCCTAAGTCAATATAATGGTAGCCACTGCCTTTAGAAAGATAAATGATTTCAAAATAATTGTTGTGTTTATGAGGAGTGGTTTTCCGGATGTCTTTTTTAAAAGATGCAACCTTTACCAGCTTCTCTGATTCAATTTTGTCTTTAATTAGTAGTTTTGAAGCCATTTTAAGTTTATAAAATTTATATGCTATTGTAATAAGGCTTACCTGATTTCTTCCATATTTTAATTACTTATTTTCATCATCAACATAGCTATCAAAGTAATTGATTATTTACATTCACAACTTTACTACCACGCAAATATTATTAATATCCTTTCCTCAGCATATCTGCATACTCATTCGGTAATGAACTGTCTTCAACTGCTTTAGCTGCCTTTTCTACATCATATTCAAATCTGATAAACCCAACCTGCACTGCATCTTTGTTTGCAATGCTGCTATCTGCATTGATTGTAAGAATTACATAACACCCTTTTGAATTATTGTCTTTTGGCTTGCCTACTGAACCGATATTTATTGCATGCCGGTAATGGGGGTTTTCACCTGGCTCTGTTGGTAGTATTCTGTGATAGGGTTTGTGAGTATGACCAAAGCACATAATGTCTGCATCTGCACCTTCCATTATTCTCATCATGCTTTTTTCATCCCTGTCTTCAAACAAGTATTCATTTATCTTTCTCGGGCTGGCATGTACTAACAACAAACTGAGCTTGTCATTATTCAACTGGAACTCTACTTTGATGTGTGCCGGTAACGTTCTCAAATATTTTCTCTCATCCGGTTTTACAATTGAATTGGTGTAAGAGATGGAGATTTTGCCCATATCTTTTTCAGGTCTAGTTTTATAAGCACACCCACATTCATCACTCATTAAACCAATGCCCTGATCGTAGTTACCTGCTATCGTTGGAATGCCTCTGCGTCTTATTTCATTAATCACTTCGTTTGGCCAAATATTGTAACCTGCCAAATCGCCGAGGCAATAGATGGCATCTGGCTTTTGTGCTTCAATGCTTTCTAAACATGCTTCCAATGCAGGAAGGTTTGCATGAATATCGCTAAAGAGTGCTATTCTCATCGTGTTCGTTTTTATGATTAAGGAATTTCCATACCGGAATTGCTAAAGCTGCACCTGGAATTGTTGCAATGATATACAACCAAAGATATTCCACATGTCCGCTTATTAAAGCTGGTGCAATGGATCTTGCGAGATTCATACTTGCTCCACAAACAGGACCTGCAAACATGGCTTCTAATAAGACCTTTGAACCAATTGCAAGCCCTGCAAACATTCCCTGTTCTTTACTGCCTGATGGTAAATTGATAACGACAAGCATTAAAAAGAAAGTGAGAATAAATTCTAAATAAAGGATTGCATTTCTGACCCTGCCGGTAATGTTGCACCTAACGTTTGATTTGTTGAAAACAAATATTTAATGCAAGGCTTGCCAAATTTACTCCTGCTAATTGAGCAATGATGTAAGGCAATACCTGTTTTAGTCGAAATCTTTTTGCTGACGTGAAAGCGATTGTAACTGCCGGATTTAAGTGTGCTCCTGAAATATTGCCTAATGTATAGATCATTGCCATCACAATAAAACCATAGGTTATTGCAATACCCACATGAGTTACTGCACCATTGGTTTGCTGGATATTACAATTGCACCTGTTCCACAAAACACCAATGCAAAAGTTCCTAATGCTTCGGCAACATATTTCTTCATACGCCGACTGTTTTACTTCTTCTTTCTAATAAAACCGTGTCTCTCCAAACCCCGTTCATTTTACCTATTCGTTCTCTTTTACCGATTATTCTAAAGCCACAATCTTCATGAATTTTTATGCTTGGTATATTCTCCGGAAATATGCCCGCCTGTAAAGTCCAAATGTTATTTGCTTCGCTTTCTTCTATCAATATTTGTAATAGTTGTTTTCCTAATCCTTTGCCTCTTGCTGTAGAACTTACATAAACACTTACTTCTGCGACACCTGCATACACACACCTGCCTGACACCGGTGTAAGTGCCGCCCATCCTAAAATATTATCTCCTTCTTTTGCAACCACTCTGCTATGTGCTAAATGACTGCTATTCCATACATCCCATTCAGGTGCTGATGTTTGAAAAGTGGCATTGCCTGTGGCAATGCCCTCTTCATAAGTTTGTTTCACAAACTGCCAATCGGCAGCTTGCATTTTTTCAAGTGTTATCATTGCTGCATAAATTAATTACAACATTCAGGACCGCAACAAGACTTCTTTTCTTCTGTTGGCTTCTCTGCATACACCGTTATGCTTCTGATGCCTGTTCCTGATTGTTTGAAGGTTTCAAGTTGTTCTGCTGATAAGTATTGACCTAGTATATCATCAGGAATGACAATTGCTTTGTCTTTTTGAACGGTTATGCTTTTAAATCCGTTCGCTTCTATTAGTTCTAAGTACACTTGTTTTTGAATGGCTCCGGCTACACAGCCTGCATACATTTCTGCTGCTTCTTTAATTTGCTTTGGTAATTCTCCTTCTAAAACAATATCAGATATTGAGAAGTGACCACCTGGCTTTAGCACTCTGTAAATTTCCTTTATTACAGCATCCTTGTTTGGTACTAAGTTGAGTACGCAATTGCTTACAATCACATCTGCGGTATTTGCAGTAACAGGCATCTTTTCTATATCTCCCTGTCTGAACTCTACATTATTGAAACCTCTTACCTCGTTGTTCTGTCTTGCTTTTTCAATCATTGCAGGTGTAAAGTCAATACCTATTACTTTTCCTGTTTCTCCTGTTTCATGTCTTGCGATGAATGCATCATTTCCTGCGCCACTGCCTAAATCAATTACCACATCGCCTTGTTTAATCTTGGCAAATTGTGTAGGTAATCCGCAGCCTAAACCTAAGTCTGCATCAGCATTGTAACCTTCTAAAGTTGTATAGTCATCAGCCATGATATTATACACTTCTGTTGTGCAACAACCAGAACCACAGCAGGAGCTTTGGTTGGTCTCTTTGTCTTGTAAAGCGATCTCTGAATACTTCTGCCTTACCATGTCTTTTACATTGTCTTGCGTTTCCATTGTATTTATATTTTAGTTATCGTAATATAACGATGTATAAACAAAAAAAAGGTCAGCAACAATTGCTGCCACCTTTATACGTATCAAATAATTGGTTTATCCAAACCTGTGCTGCTTTCCATTCGTTTTCGTCAATGCAATAACAAACCTTAGCTCCTTCAATTTCTCCTTTAATAAGTCCTGCCTCTTTTAGTTCTTTTAAATGTTGTGAAACGGTGCTTTGTGAAAGTGGTAATTCGTCTACTATATCTCCGCACTGGCAAGTCGCTTTTGTCGCCAATAGTTTCAATATGGCAATTCGTGCAGGATGTGCTAATGCTTTCGCATATTTGGCTAACCTGTTTTCTTTTGTGCTGAACTTGTCAGATTTAGTTGCTCCCATTGTCTTTATATCGCAATATAACGATCGTTTTTTAAAACAGTAAAATTATTTCGGTTGTTTTTCTTTCTGTACCTGTTTCGAATAGAGCATTATAATTATTAAAAGAAATAAACCAAGTGACATTCCTGCTCGCTGACTGATGTATAGATTACTGTCGTAATAGATGCTTTTGAATTGACCTTGTGAAAGCATTATGTTGGTCTTGTCGATGTTACCGGCACTTCCTTTAATGCGAAGTAGAAAAAAGCACGGGTATATATTCAGGAATATTACGGCTTGCCGACCTGTCTTAATTCTATTGCGGATGGTGACGAGGTGTTGTATCTGGTGGTGCCTGACAGCGGGGAAAATGATGTAAAGTTCCAGTTAAGAAGACCAGCAATCAAAATAAGTAACATTCCGATCAAGTACATCGTGTTTTCAGAACTTAGTCAACACTGCGATGGCGTTTTGCAAATTTGGAGACAGTCATCGGGTAATGGAAAAGATTGCTAAAACAGTTTAATGACCTAAAAATTATGCAAATCAAATCCATAATTGTGTAACAACCGCCATGCACTCTTCGGGTAAATTTGCATTATAAACAAATAAGTCATGAAAACGATAGAATTAAAAACAAATATCATGTGCGGTTCATGTGTGGCAAAAGTTACCCCTTCATTAAATGAAGCCGCAGGAGAAGCAAACTGGAAAGTGGATACTCAAAATCCAAAGAAAATATTAACGGTATCTACAGACAAGCTAAGTGAAGAAGAAGTGATAAAAGCGGTAGAGAAGGCTGGTTACAAGGCAGAAAAAGTAGCGTAAAAAAAATGTTATAAAGCCGGCCAAGATTTTTGTTCGGCTTTATTGTTATATTATACTATTAACTTTGCCTTTAAACCGAACAAAATGAATTTTCGAAATTTGTTATGGAAAGTTTTTAAGGCAATTTTTGTGAGAAAAAAAGAATGTTGTAAATAAATAAGTTTTGAAAACAAACCCATCCATAAGACTAAAAGCTGCTTTCCTAATCATGGTATTCGCCTTGAATACTGTAGTAGGATTTGCCTGTTCTGTAGGTGTGGATATGGGTTTTAATTCAAAACATCATTCTCGTCACAAAGAGGCAACAGAGGCCGTGGTGCACGTTCATAAAGATGGTAAAGAGCATGTTCACCAGGAGAAAAAGGAAAGCAATAATCATGATAAGTCACACCATCGAGACGACGTAGATAATCATTCTACATCAGGTAGCGATAAAGATAATTGCTGCAACGATAAAGTAACGAAGTTTGAACAGCTCGATAAGTCTGTTCCTCAGTCAGTAAACTTGGTTTATCCGGTATTCTTTACCGCATTTGTTGCTACCTACTATAACAGCAACGTTTTACCTCACGCAGATATTGTCAAAGACTTCAGGCAGTTTCTCCGAAGTTACCATCCCCCCATACCAGACATTCGAATAGCTATTCAGTCCTTCCAGATATGATTTAATGTTAGTTATGTCAACAGGCAGGTTTTGTAAGCGTATTAGTAATTGTACAAATGAGTTTTTTGGCTCCAACTGCATTGCTACTATTTCGCTTTACTTGCGTCGCACTCTTGTATCATAGTTTCATTATTGAGCAAAGGGCGATGTAGATAACAGTACAAAACTTACTTGATGAACATGCGCACTGCTGTGCTTGTAATTAAGCTGAATTTAGCGATTGCAAGTACAAGTAAGTGACACACTATGCCCTAGCTTGAACTAATGCCGGTTACAAAAAAAACTTTTGAGCCGCATTATTGTTACACTTACACAATCAGTTTAAAAACATTTAAATCGAAATGAAAAAGACGTCATTATTAGTTGCATTCATAGCAACCTTATTTGTGCATCCCACTTTTGCACAAGACAGCACCAATCAATCTTCTTTACTTACAACTTATTACAGCATCAAAGATGCACTTGTTAGCGGCAATGCTGTTGCCGCCTCATCTCAAGCAAAAGAATTCATAAAGATTACGAGCATAGTTAATGAAAAATCTTTGCCAGTTGAATACAAAAATGCTCTATTGAAAGATGCAGAGCAGATTTCACAGAGTAAAGACATTAAACAACAACGAGAATTATTTGCTGGTTTTTCAAATAATATGGCTGCTTTAGCTAAGGCTGTAAAGCTGACAACAGAGCCCGTTTATCATCAATATTGCCCAATGAAAAAGGCATCGTGGTTAAGCAGCAGTAAGGCAATTAAAAACCCTTATTTCGGCAATGCTATGCTTACATGTGGCAAGGTTACAGAAACCTTGTGAAACTCTATATCATTCTTCAGGTAAACAACCAAAAATTTTAAAGATGAAAAATCTCATAATAGGCAGCGCAATAGCGATAGTATTATTTACAGCATGCAGCAATGGCAACAACAATACAGCTTCGGCAGATAAGAAGGAAAGTGATACTACACAGCAGGGTGTAACTGCACCGGAAGTAACCACAACAAATGTGAATGAACCAAACGCAACGCCGGTAAAAGAGTTAGTAAGCCAGTATTTGAAACTTAAAAATGCCTTGGCAAGTGATAATGGTAAAAATGCTGCAACTGCAGGAAACGGTATTGTGGATGCAATTGGCAAGGTTAATAAAACTGGCTTTACCGCCGGGCAGAAGAAAGTGTATGATGATGTGGCTGATGACGCAAAAGAAATGGCAGAGCACATTAGTACGAACGCAGGTAAAATTGAACACCAGCGTGAACACTTTGATATGCTTAGCAATGACATGTACGATTTAGTGAAAACCTTTGGAGCCGGTCAACCGCTATATAAAGACTTCTGCCCTATGTACAATAATAAAAAAGGCGCTTTCTGGCTAAGTGAAACAAAAGAAATAAAAAACCCTTATTTAGGAAAGTCAATGCCCAACTGCGGTTCTGTAAAAGAAGAACTCAAATAAAATCAGCATGAGTTGGAAAAAGAAGGTACTTCTCACATTACTGATTGTATTTATTGCATTTCAATTTATACAACCTGCCCATAATAAAAATGGGCAGGGTTTACCAACGGATATAGTAAAGCTGTACAATGTTCCGCCGAATGTGCAGTCGGTTTTAAAAACATCCTGTTACGACTGTCATAGCAACAATACGCGATATCCCTGGTATTTTAATATTCAACCTCTTGGCTCGATGCTTAACAGCCATATTGCAAACGGAAAGGAAAACCTCAATTTCAGCGATTTTGGTTCTTACTCAGAAAGAAAGCAGAAAAATAAATTCAGGTCAATAGCAAAAAGTATTGATGAAGGTTCAATGCCTTTATGGCAATACACGATAATACATAAAGATGCGAGGCTAACCACAGAGACTAAAGCCCTTGTCACTAACTGGATAGAAAAAACAAAAGACAGTCTCTCAAGAAAATAATGATATGAAAAATATAATTGTAATATTCCTTCTGCTTGCCGGTGTCACTTTAAAGGCACAGGACATGAAAGGTATGAAAATGCCTAAGCAAGAGAACAAAAAGCAAACTGAAAGATACACCTGCGTAATGCACCCCGAAATTCAGTCTTCAAAACCTGGTAATTGCCCTAAATGCGGAATGAAACTGGTGAAAAAAACAGTGAAAGTTCAAACTTCTAAATCCGCTACTCAAAAGCCCGACATGCAAATGTCAAAAGAAACAATGCCTGCAAATCATATGAAGGATATGAAGATGGATATGCCTATGCCAAAAGCGAAAGAAGGTATTGAGCAGAACATGCAGGGTATGCAGATGGACAATAATCAGAAAGAGCAGGCAAACCCTGCGCGTTACACTTGTGTAATGCACCCTGAAATTCATTCTTCAGAACCAGGTAACTGCCCTAAGTGTGGAATGAAGCTGGTAAAGGAAAAACCAAAAGCTGTTATCAAACCCACAGATAACAAAGATAAAATGAACATGTTGAAGGACACTTCCATGTCAATGGATATGGATAGTAAAGGCAATATGCCAATGGATAGCATGCAGATGTCCGGTGGTTCATTCAAAAACAAGACAATGGACATGAGCGGTATGAACATGGACAATATGGACATGCCAAAGGTGGATTTAGGAACGATCAAAACAATTACCAATAATACACCACCGCATACTGTTGTATATCACTTATATGTAAGAGATACAATAGTAAATTATGCAGGAAAAACAAAACGGGCTATTGCAGTAAATGGGCAGATACCCATGCCTACATTGACCTTTACCGAAGGTGATACGGCAGAAATATGGGTACACAATGAGTTAAATGAAGTAACCGCCCTCCATTGGCATGGCTTGTTTGTACCCAATCGTATGGATGGCGTTCCCTTTCTTACGCAAATGCCTATTAAACCACACTCTGTTTATTTATATAAATTTCCTATTATTCAGCATGGCACACACTGGTATCACAGCCATGCAGGTTTGCAGGAACAGATTGGTATGTATGGCATGTTTATCATGAACAAAAGAAAGGAATGGGATATACCCACCATACCGGTTGTATTAAGCGATTGGACAAACATGAACCCTTCGGAAGTAAACCGAAGCCTGCACAACCAAACCGATTGGTTTGGCATTCGAAAAAATACCATTCAAAGTTATACAGAAGCCATTAAGACAGGGCATTTAAAAACCAAGCTTACCAATGAATGGAAGCGCATGAATGCAATGGATGTAAGTGATATAGCGTATGACCAATTTTTAATTAATGGTAAAAATCAGGATGTGTATCCACAGTTTAAGGCAGGCGATAAAGTAAGGCTGCGCATTGCTAATGGCGCAGCATCTTCTTACTTCTGGCTCTCTTATTCCGGCGGTAAAATTACAGTCGTAGCTACCGATGGCAATGATGTGGAACCCGTAGAAGTGGATAGATTGATAGTGGCTGTTTCAGAAACCTATGACGTAGTAGTAACCATTCCCGAAAACAAGCAATATGAATTTTTGGTGACGCCTGAAGACCGCACCAAATACGCTTCTTTATGGTTAGGGACTGGTGAAAAAGTGGTAGCTGCCAAGTTGCCCAAACTGAAGTATTTCGCCGGCATGAAGATGATGAATGACATGATGGACATGAAGGGAAACATGATAGAAATGGAAGGTATGCAAATGAGCAATCAGGTAATGGATATGAATACAGTAATGTATCCTGAAATAACCGGATTGGAAAATCCTGGTGATACACTGGCAGGCATACCGCAGAAAGCCAGGCCCGGAGAAAAAATGCAGCCTTCTACCACCGAAATCAGTAACAGTGGCAAAGAAATGCAGATGAATATGGGTCAGCATAGTATGGCTGGTATGGATATGGACAATAGCAGTTCTGTTGTGACGCTGAATTATGGCATGTTACGAGCTCCGGAAAAAACAACGCTGCCCCCAGGTCCTTTGAAGGAATTGAAATTTGATTTAACAGGCAACATGAACCGCTATGTATGGAGCTTAGATAATAAAACGATTTCCGAATCGGACAAAATTTTAATTAAGAAAGGTGAAAATGTAAGGATCATTTTGTACAACAACAGCATGATGCGCCATCCTATGCACCTGCATGGGCATGACTTCCGGTTATTGAACGGGCAGGGCGATTATTCAATTATGAAAAATGTAATTGACATCATGCCGATGGAAAGAGACACCATAGAATTTGCTGCAAACGCAAGCGGCGACTGGTTTTTTCATTGTCATATTTTATACCACATGATGGGTGGAATGGGCAGGGTTTTCAGTTATGCAAATGCACCTGTTGGCAGAGATTCAGCAAGCATAGATTCATCTGCAATTACAGATATTCCCAGCGATAAAATCGGTAAGCATGGTTTAAATGCTGATGACAGAATGTTTCATCCAATGGCAAAAGTTGGGTTAGAAAGCAATGGCAGTGATGGCGAATTTATGCTTGCGCAAACACGTTGGAAGGCAAGTACACTCTGGCATTTAGGCTATCACGATATGCACGGTTACGAAAGTGAAACCATGATAGGTAGATACATAGGAAGAATGCAGTGGCTGTATCCTTATGTGGGTTTTGATTACCATTATAAAAAGGAAGGTGCGTTTCAAAAAAACTTTTTTGATTTAAATGGCAGCGTCAAAAATATTTTCGGCAGAGAAGAAAGAAACTGGTTTGGACAAAAAAGCGATAAGAACAACCGTCATACCGTTACGGCAGGCGTTGCCTATACTTTGCCCACCTTAACGGTGGCGGATTTTAGGGTGGATGGAAACGGTAAATTTCGCTTTCAGTTAAGCCGCGAAGACATCCCTGTTTCTCCAAGAATACGATTCAACTGGATGATAAATACTGATAAAGAGTACATGGCTGGTCTAAGATATATCGCCACCAAATACATTTCTGTTTCATCGCACTACGATAGCGATATGGGATTGGGTGCAGGCGTAACGTTGACTTATTAATCCACACCGCAACTTCCCGATATGAAACTGATAATAAAAAACATGGTTTGTCCACGGTGTATTATGGTGGTAAATCAATTGCTTAAAGAAGCTGGGTTGCAAGCTAAGGCTGTATTGCTGGGAGAAGTAGATCTGTATGAAAAGCCAAATGAAGAACAGTTACAACAATTTAGTACGGCTTTATTAAAAGCAGGTTTTGAATTACTCTTTGAACCACATCAGCAACTGGCAGATAAAATAAAGAACCTTATTATTCAAAAAGTGCAGCATGGCAGCATAGAGCCGCACTTTTCTTTAAGCGCATACCTTAAACGTACAACGCTAAAAGACTACTCTGCATTAACCAAGCTGTTTTCGGAAAAAGAAGACTGTACTATTGAAAAGTTTTTCATTCTCCAAAAGATTGAAAAGGCAAAAGAACTGTTGCTTTACCAGCAAATGACTATCAAGGAAATTGCAACAACATTGGGGTACAGTAGCTGCCAGCATTTTTCCATGCAGTTTAAGAAAGTAACTAAATATTCACCAAGAGCTTATAAAAATGTAGGTGCGCCTGACAGAAAGCCAATAGACAAGGTTGTTGTTTGAAAAGGAGCATAGTAATTATGGTATACATATTTTCCATAATTGTATAAGTTTTGTTAATGCAGAGGCTTGGTTTTTGAAGTCTCCTGTTATAAACTATTCATTATGACCGGATACCACACTTACAAAAATTGCGTAGATGTTTGTTTGCGTTGCGCCGCTATGTGCAATCATTGTGCTTCAGCCTGCCTGCAGGAAGAGGATGTAAAAATGATGGCAAAATGCATT
>JBBPZJ010000491.1:0-23875 GCA_038199395.1 Chitinophagales bacterium | reverse complement strand
TAAACAATATTGAACCCCATAAGCAAGGGGCTAACAATACCTTGTTCATCATTAGCGAATACTGAAAGATTGTAATTCGCTTTATGAGTTGTGTCTTTATAAGCAGCATAACTTTTTGATGAAAATATAATGGAGATAAAAAAGGCAAATGTCAATGAGCTGAAAGCCTTACTAAATTTTTCACTTAATCGTTTTTTCATTATTCAAATAGTTATACCTCATCCTCGTTCCTTCTCCTTTAGGAGAAGGATGCCCATGTGCAAGATTTTTTGCAGAACAGTCGGTACCTCACAACGACGAGAAGCTTAAAAACTACTGTTATTATCAAGTAAAAAAAAGACAATTTGAAATACATCCTTCTTTTTTGCCGTTAGTCTTTAGCTCTCTTTTATATAAACAAAAAGAAAAGCATTATTATTCTTTTGCTCTTATCAATAATTTGGATTTTGAACAAGCTTAGTGTTATTTAACTCAGCAAGTGGAATAGGCAGTATTTCATTTTTACCTGCCACAAATCCCTTTGATGCTAAAACTGCTGCTGCTCTTCCTGTCCGTACTAAATCATACCAGCGATGGCCTTCAGTAGCGAGTTCCAAACGACGCTCATTATAGATATTATCTAAAGTAGCAGCTACAGCACTAAGACCTACCCTTGCACGCACAGCGTTTAAAAGTACTGCTGCTCTTGTAACATCACCTCCCCCCTGAACCAATGCTTCAGCTTCCATCAAATACGTATCAGCTAAGCGTATTTCAATATAATCCTGCGGATAGTTTTGATTCGACTTTCCTGCACCGGTTGACTGATACGCAAGCAGTGGTGCAAACTTTTGAATGAAATGCCCTGTGTTCATATATCCGGGAACATATTTGGCTTTGCCTAATTTAACTAAACTATCAACGTCTGCTACAGTTGCCTTATATCGCGGATCGTAATGAATAAGATTAAACAATTCAGGAGAAATAGGGTTAGCGCCATAGCCTGAATAATATAATACACCGCTGTAACTTCTTGGGCCAAACGTAAGACTTACCAGGTTGCCTTCTCTTTGTGGCAAAGGTTCGTTGCCGGTATTAGCAGCCAGGTTTGTATGCATTATCTCAAGTATTGATTCGGAATGAAATTTATTATCAACTTTGAAAATATCACTATAGATAGGCAACAGGCGGTAGCCATACTTGTTCGCTGCACCCGGGGTTCCGTTAACGTCTGCAAACTGTTGTATTGCTTCATTCCATTTTTTCTCATAAAGAAATACCTTTCCAAGTAAAGCATGGGCTGCACCTTTAGTAATCCGGCCACCTTCAGTTGCTGCAGGAACGGTATTAGGCAAATTTGTTTCGGCTATGGCAGCCATCAAATCCTTTTCAATCTGAGTATACACTTCTGCAGGTGGAGCTTGTTTTACCTGGTAAATATTCTCGGCTGACAGAGGCGCAGTAATTAGGGGGACATTTTTAAATAAACGAACCAACTCAAAATAATAATAAGCTCTCAAAAATTTTGTTTCCGCTATATACCTTTTTCTTGTAACATCATCAAAACCTGCAACCGGGGTATTTGCTTCAAGTTTTGAAAGAAGCGTGTTTGCCCTTGAAATACCCGTAAAATCCTTGGTCCAATAATCGGATTGGGGACCATTGGCAGGATCAACTGTATAATTATTCATTGCATTTATAAGGGGTATGTCTGAAGAACTGCCCCCTCCACCATAGCAATCGTCAGAAGCAGCATTCAGGCTTGCAAAGCTTCCATATCCCCCTACAGCATCCCATCCTAAAGGATCGTACACTGAGACTAACCCATTAAAAACCTGGGAAGCGTCTTTATAATAATTTGATTCAACCTGGGTAGCTCTGGGATCAACCGTAAGAAAATCTTTTTTGCATGAACTCGTCACTTGCAGCCCTAACGCAGCAATGGTTATAAATGTTATATGCTTATTTTTCATTTTGTATATTTTAAATATTAAAAACCAAAATTTACGCCTAATGTAAAAGAACGTGACTGAGGATAAATGGCGCGGTCAATTCCGTAACTGCTGCCTCCTATTTCAGGATCGAAACCTGTATATTTTGTAAAGGTCACCAGATTGTTGCTGCTTAAAAATATGCGGGTTCTTTGCACACCAATTTTACTGATAACAGATTGAGGTAAAGAATATCCAATCTGAAGTGTTTTAATTCTGAAATAATCACCATTTTCTAAATGAAAATTGGAAGGATAAGCGAAATTTTTATTTGCATCATTAATAGTCAACCTTGGGTAAGTGTTAGAAGTTCCCTCTCCTGTCCACCTTGCCAATGTTTCTGTCTGCCAATTTGCAGTAGGAATATCTAAACGCCGTAAGGCTTGGTAAATCTGATTACCTGCAACGCCTTGTCCGAATACCAATAAATCAAACCCTTTGAAAGAAGCATTAAAAGAAAAACCATAAGACCAGTTAGGTGTTGGATCTCCAATAAAAGTACGGTCGTTGGCATCAATCAGCCCATCATTGTTTATGTCAGCCCATTTAAAATCTCCCGGTTTTGCATTAGGTTGTATTGGCAACCCATTTTTATTTGTATAACTATTTACTTCTGCCTGATTTTGGAAAATCCCCTCCTCCCTAAATCCATAAAAAGCGCCATTGGCATATCCAACAGCAGTACGGTTAATAGCATAAGTAGCATTTTGTACCTTAGCAGTTCCTTCTATAAAGTCTTTGCCCGCCCCTAAAAAAGTCACTTCATTTTGCAGGTAAGAAACGTTGCCCTTTAAATCCAGATTAACCTCCCCCAACTTTTTGTGGTATCCCAATTCCAGTTCAACACCCCTGTTTTCCATATTTGCCACATTTCCAAAAGACGAACCTGTTGCACCTACATACGCTGGAAATACTACTGTTTGTAAAATCCCTGTAGTTTTCTTCTTATACCAATCGAGTGTTAAGTTAAAATTGCGAAAAAGTGTTGCATCAAAACCTATATCCAACTGGCTGGTTTGCTCCCATTTCAAATCGGGATTTGCGGGGGCATCAGGACTATAACCAATGTAATAACTGTTAGTGCCAAAAGCATAATTCCTGCCACTGCTTACAGTAGAAAGATACCTGAAGTCTCCCAAAACATCGTTCCCGGTTATACCATAAGAGCCTCTGACTTTTAAAAAGTTAACCACGTTATTTCGCGGCCAAAAATTTTCTTTTGAAGCTACCCAACCAACAGAAGCAGAAGGGAAGTATCCATATTTATTGTTAGTACCAAATCTTGAAGAACCATCTCTGCGTATTATGCCTGTAAACAAATATTTTTCACTATAATTATAGGTTAAGCGTGAAAATAATGAACTAACCTTATGTTGTATTCCCTCATAGCCGTTAGCGCTTTTATTAGCTGTTGAAGTGCCATAATTTAAAGAAGCATCATTAAAATTAGTTACAGGTAAATTGTAATAAGATACAGTAACCCCGCTGCTGTTATTATCAAGATAAGCACCCTGGCCCAATAAAACTGTAAAGCTGTGTTTATCGAAATCGCGGTTGTACGAAGCTGTGTTCTCTAAGTTCCAGTTAAAAATTTGCTGCCTATTGCGGGTGAAGGCTGTTTGAATGCTTAATGCATTAGAGTTAAGAAAAAAGAGGGGTGTAAAAGTTTCGGACCCCCAATAACCAAGTTTACCGCCAACAGTTGAACGTAACTTTAATCCCTTTATCGGGGAAGCTTCTACATAAGCATTACCTACAATGTTATCATTCCAGTCGTAATTACCTAACCGGGTTTGAATATAAGCTAAGGGGTTTGTCATTTGCTGTTGTACGTAAGGCGATATTCCATACGCGTTACCTTGCTGATCTCTAATGATAGCTGGATTAACATAAGGAGCAGCACTTAGCAGAGCTGGATCGGTTACAACAACAGGTGTTATCGGATCGAGGTTGATAGCTGAACTAAGTGGGCCACCAAAGTCTGAATTCTCTCCGAAACCACCTATGCTTTTGATACGGGAATATCCTACATTCTCCCCAAAAGTTAGCCAGTTTTTAATTTTATGAGTAGAATTGAGGCGGATATTATATCTTTTATAGGCTGATATATCTGATGCCACTATACCCTGCTGATCGAAGTATCCAAAAGATGAATAGAAGGTTGACTTATCACTGCCGCCACTAATACTTATCTCATGATCCTGAATGCGCGCCTGGTTGTTAAAAATTAAACTCTGCCAATCAGTACCCTTTCCATAAGATTCCGGGTTTGGAAAAAGGACCGGTCCACCACTGTTGGCTGATTGTTCATTGCTTAACTGTGCATATTGAGTGGCGTTTAAAACGTTTAATTTTTTAGCAGGAGCCTGAATACCTCTATACCCGGTATAGTTTACACGCATGGTACCTGCTTTACCTTTCTTAGTCGTTACGAGAATTACGCCGGCAGAGGAGCGGGCACCATAAATAGCGGCAGATGCAGCATCTTTTAAAACTTCTATTGATTCAATATCGGAAGGATTTAAATAATCAATCCCCCCAATATCTACAACCACTCCATCTACTACATAAAGCGGATTGCTTGCTGCGCCATTTAATGAAGTAGTACCTCTTACCCTAACTGTTGCTGCTGCTCCCGGAGATCCTGAACTTGAGACGATGGTTAATCCTGAAGTTCTTCCCTGCAAGGCCTGCTCTACCCTTCCGATCTGCTGATTTTCAAGATCAGAAGCTTTAACACTGGAAATAGCACCGGTAACTACGCTTTTCTTTTGTGTTCCATAACCTACTACTATCACTTCGCCAATAGAAGCAGTCAGTGAATTTAAAGTTACATTTATAACTTTTCTTCCTCGCAAAGAAACCTCTTCAGGGGTATAACCTACATAAGAGAAGACAAGTATCGCATTTTCATCCGCAACGGACAGAGAAAAGTTTCCCTCCATATTTGTTGAAGTTCCCCCGGCATTCCCTTTTATAGAAACGCTTACTCCGCTTAATGGGGTGTTGGTAGCATCCAATACTTTGCCCTTTACAATTACGTTTTGTTGCTCCTGGTTTTTATATAAAACAATTGAACTGCCCTGAACATTATAAGAAATATTCTTTTTCTTCAAAATCTGATTAAGCACTACGGATAAAGCTTGTTGCTGATAGTCAAGATATAATTTATCCTTACCAAAATTTTCAGGACTATAAGCAAAATGAACATCTGCTTGCTCTTCAATCTCACTCAAAACCTGCTTTATATCCTGGTCATTTGTTTTCAATGATATTTTTTTATCTAAAACATTTTGAGAATAAGTCCTTGCGGTCATTAACAGAAACAGGAATCCGAATAAAAAAAAACTTAATTGTTTAATTTTCATGTGTTGCAATCTTTAAAGTTTTAGTTGTGCGAGAATATAGAGAGAGCGTTTCGTCCAGACTTCTCTTTATATCCTTGTTTATTATAAATGATTCTTTTGAACTTACTTAGGGTTTTCTTTATGGAAAAAAGGTGCATCTTGTATTACAAGTTCATTTTCTTCATTTCTTTAACAGCATAATCACAAGCCCTTGCAGTTAGTGCCATATAAGTGGGTGAACGATTCTGACACCACAGAGGAGCCATCTGTAATAAACACATTTTTTTAGAGGGCTGTTTACAGCTCTCGCACATAACACTTAATGTAGTCGCTGAGATTGCTCCTCCCATTAGTAAAGCCACATTTCCCAATGCATAGCGTCTATTCATTTGTCCTATATTTTTTAAAAGATTAGATTTTATTTCAGTCCGCAGTTGCAGTTTGTCCTCCGTTGTCTGTCGTCATCACTACCACGACCCTTTATACAAATGATCATTTTTAGGGGCGTTTATTCGTTTTAATGGAATTTGCATACCATTTGTTTTTTCAAGCCAGTCCCAAAGTTCTTTATTTAATTGTTTAGCTATTACCTGCTGCTGCGGATTGCGTATCAGGTTATTGACTTCATAAGGGTCTTTTTGTATATCAAATAACTGGTCAATATCCCAAACACCCTGAGTACGAATAAATTTATACTGATCTGTGCGAACAGCGTACTGTGTAGGTGTTTGCGGAAAAGCGTTTTCCCAATAATATTCATAAAATATTTTGTCGCGCCATGGGGTTTGCTGACCTTTTAAAAGAGGCAAAAAAGACTTTCCCTGCATTTGCGACGGCTCCTGTATACCCGCCAGTTCAAGTATTGTTGGTGCAATATCTAAATTAAGCACCATTTGTTTCACTTTTGTACCAGGCTTGATTAAGGCAGGGCAACGTGCTAACAGTGGTACACGCATTGATGCTTCATAAGCGGTGCGCTTATCTATTAAACCATGTTCGCCAAATGCAAATCCATTATCACCCATATAAATAACCAATGTTTCTTTATCCAGCCCGTTGGCTTTCAAATAATCTAATATACGCCCGATACTGTTATCAACACCTAAAAGTGTTTCAAGGTATTGCTGGTAGAAATCATCAAAGCTGATCTGTTCGTTATACATATAATCTACTCCATGCCAGCTATGGCGCTGAGCCCGAACCCAATCAGGAATGTCTCTTCTATTGAAAGTATATCCGCTTGTATCTACCTGTTTACCCCTGGTAAATTTCTTGCTATTCACCCCTGCTGTTTCGTACATTGAAACTGGGTATTGAAAAGATAAATCTTTATAACGGCCTACATCGCGTTTTGCAGGAAAGTCTCTCTCATGCACCGCTTTGTGCGACAGATAAAGGAAGAAAGGCTTATTCTTATCACGTTTTTTTAACCAGTCTATAGATAGATCTGTAAGCAGGTCAGTAATATAAGTACTGTCTTTATACTGTACATGTTTTCCATCAATATTAAGTAATGGATTATAATATACCCCCTGGCCTCTAAAACTTACCCAATGCGTAAAACCGGGCCGGGGCTCATCAGTTTCGCCACCCATGTGCCATTTACCCATAAAAGCTGTCTGATAACCTGCTTTCTGCAGGTATTGAGGAAAGTAAATTAAACTTGCCGGAGCAGGCGATTGATTATCTACAACTGTATGCGTATGCGCGTACTGCCCGGTTAAAATGGAGGCACGGCTTGGAGAACACAATGATGTAGTAACAAATGCATTTTCAAGATGCGCTCCTTCATGAGCGAGACGATCCATGTTGGGAGTTTGCAATCCTGGTACTTTACCCGTAAACCCCATAAAATCATAACGATGATCATCGGAAAGGATAAATATTACATTTCGGGGTTTTACACCGGCTAATTTTTTATAAGAGACAGGTTGTGCCACCTGTGCAGACACTTTGCTTTCTGCCGATATAAACAATCCGGCTATTATCAGAAATAAAGGAAGGCGTTTGAGCATCATTTTTTTTATCATTAATTAATTTCTAATACCCGATCTTATGCGATTCTTAGTCATTGATGTATTGTGATAGCGGTATGCCGCAAATTCTTCCGTAAATAAAAATCATCGCCGAAGTTTGAAAAAAGTTATTTGAGATTCGGATTTATGTTTACTTCAGATTGAGGGACTGGCCAGTATTCATCAACACCTTTACGAAACTTTTTAGAAGTAACATACCACCGGCTGTAGGGATCAATGGCAGCGCCGGCTTTTTTCTTGATTGCCGTCTTTATACCCGGGAAAGGATGTCCATAAAAATCTCCCTGAAGAACCTGGTCGGCTACTTTCCATCTTAACAAATCCCACAGCCTGATACCTTCCAGTGCCAGTTCAACTCTTCGTTCGTTACGTAAAATCGGTCTCAACGTAGCTGGAACAGTTACAGTAATTTTGGGCATATTAACTGATGCACGTCCACGAACCCGGTTTATAGTTGCATCCAGTAAAGCCTGATCAATAGATTGACCTGCTTCCAATTTGGCTTCCAGGTAACTTAACAAAACTTCTGCATACCTGATAATTGGTAAATTGGCTCCATTTTGTGTTGCTAAACCTATGGTAAGTGCCTCATTCATGTATTTTCTAATACCAAAACCAGTTTGATCTAAAGTAGCATTTCCCAGCCGGTCTCTTGCATTGATAGAATCAGGATTGCTAATAAATTTTGTACTGCCGTAAGGGGCGTTATCATACAGAAGTGTATATCTTAACCTGGGGTCCCGGTTCTGACCGAGATCTTTAGGGTTATATTTAGCATCGGTATATGAGAATGGGGTGCCGTCGGTAAACTGATAAGCTTCAAATAAACTGCCTAAAGGATTAACGAGGTTAAAACCTCCACCCACGGACGGAGCAAGGTGCTGCATTAATGGGTTCGCTATTATATTAGGTATATACTGAGTACTGAAAATGTTCTCGCTGCTGTTCTCGTTCGCTTCCAGGAAAATTGTCTGATAGTTAGGGTCAATAATATTATCACCAAAATCAATGATGGTTTTATAGGTTATTGCAGCATCAGCAAACTTACCTTCGGCTAATTGTATTCTGCCTAAAAATGCAAGTGCGGCCTGTTTACCTGCTCTCCCAATTTCAGCAGTTGTTAAATCTTTCTGCCTCGGAAGATCAGGTACAGCAGCAGTATATTCTGCTATAACAAAATCTACCAGTTGCTGGTGTGTTGCTTTGGTTACATTATTCGCTTCGTCAGGTGTAAGCACCTTGGTAACCAATGGTGCAGAACCAAAATACTGGCATAAATAAAAGTACTGGCATGCACGAATAAACCTTACTTCAGCGATCATCCTTGCCTTGCGTGTTTCACCCATGATTACCGTACCAATATGTTCCAAAAAATCATTACAGCGGGCAATACGGCTGTAACTGTTTGACCAGTAATTTCCAAGTATGCCGATATTGGAAGTTAAGGTACCATTGGTAAGCTTATTAGTAGCTGCTGCATCACCTGTGCGGGGATAGGCATTATCAGTAGCCATCTCCAGCCAGTTCAATCCAGTAGGATCCCACCAATCGTTAGGGTTATATTCCGGTGCATTAGCATATATGTTTCCCCTGTAAACAGCTATCAGGGCCAGGTAAGCATTATCTTCTGTAGTCCAAAATTCTGAAGCTGCAAATTTATCTAAAGGCTGCTGATCCAACTGTTTTTTGCATGCGATGTTAACGAACAGCAGTAACATGCCGAGAACAACACCTATTTTTAAATTATTCTTTTTCATTGTTTTATCTTAAAAAGTGACATTTAAGCCAAAAGTGTAATTGGATAGAATAGGATAGAAATTAGTACCTGTGTTAACTTCAGGATCCCATCCTTTTCTGTAATTATCTATTGTAAATATGTTTTCGCCACTGAAGTAAATTCTAACATTAGAAATACCTGCTTTTTGTGAAATTGATTTTGGAAGGGTATAACCTATTTGCGCATTTTTTAACCTGAGGTAAGATCCATCAAGCATCCAAAAAGAAGAAATGGGTGTTTCATTAGCATTGCCAGAATTAGGTATTGTTTCCAGACGCGGATAAATGGCATTTGGATTAGGGTTAGCTGCACTCCAGTGACCTTCATACTGCCAGCGCTGAATACTTGCACCATTGTTAAATGCATAGCCAAAATTACCGTTCAGATAACCGTTTACACCCGTTACACCCTGCAAAAGCATGCTTACATCAAATCCTTTAAAATTAGCGCTAAGGTTAATCCCATAGGTATATTTAGGTATCTGACTTCCCAAATAAACCCTGTCATAGGTTTGGTCAATTACCCCATCAGGAACGCCGTTAGGACCGCTGATGTCTTTATACCTGATATCACCGGGCTTAGAGGCAGACGTAATATTGGTTGCATACTTTGGCCATTTATTAATTTCATCCTGATCAACAAATAAACCATCAGCAATAAAGCCATAATACAGTTGCATTGGGTAACCAATAAATAAATCACTTCCATTACCTATCAATCCATTAGGTTGCTGAATATTACCGACACCTAAATCAAGCGCTTTGTTTTTTATAATACTGAAATTGGTATTAATGTTTATGCCGACCTGGCCAACCGTTTTTCTATAATTTAAAGTAAACTCCCAACCTTTGTTTTCAAGACTTCCTGTATTTTTTGGACCTATGCCAAATCCTAAAACGTTAGAAACGCTTCCACCCGGGCTATAAATAATATCATAAGAATAACGGTTGAAATAGGTGACAGAACCAGTTAAAGAATTATTGAATACACCAAAATCTAATCCTACATCAGTTGTACGGGTAGATTCCCAATGTAAAGTACTGTCAACAATTTGTGTACGGGCTACTCCAGTAATAGCTGTGCCGCCCAACGAATAAGAAGTGCCTATTGTGCCAGGCGCATTAAGACCTACGCCAAGTGTGTTTTGATAGGGATAATTTCCAATATTCTGATTGCCCAGAACACCTCGTGACGCTTTCAATTTCAATTCGCTTATCCATGGTAAGTTATCTTTTATGAAATTTTCCTGTCCAACTCTCCAACCCACGGCTACAGAAGGAAAGTAAGCATATTTATTAGTGCTGGGAAAACGTGAAGAACCATCCCGGCGAATAACACCCTCTATCAAATATCGGCTTGCATAGCTGTAATTCACCCTTGCAAATTCAGATTCTATCGCCCATATATAAGGATATACATCATTCTGGCCAACTTGCTGTCCGGTAGGAGAACCTAATGAAATGGCTGTAAGATCATTGTTGGGAAAGTTACTTCTGTAGGCTGTAAGATCATCACCTGAAGTCGATTCAAACGAATAACCTGCAAGGGCGCTGATTTGATGCTTACCAAATTGTTTTGTATAATCAGCCAAACCCTGTAAAGTATAATATTTGGTAGTGATACGTTCTATATTCAAATTATTGATACCGGATGTAAGTCCGCCATACAACTTTTGTGTTGCAGCAAAGCTGCTTATGTTTCCCTCTGTGCGTACATAAGAGGCAATTCCTGATAGTTTAAGTCCTGGTAAAATCTTATAATCAAGGCGCACAGTGCTATTTAAATTGAGGTTGCTGTTTTTATAATACGATTTGCTTGCGAGACTTGATACTGCTGTACCGCCATTTATTCCAACCCCAAATTCTCCAGTACTCCATATAGCCGGATAAATGGGAGGCAGTTTTTCAGCGCCATCAATCAAACCTAAAACGCCGGTACCAGGTTCATTTATATCAGAGGATATAGCAGATAAACGGGTAGTAAGGATAAGCTTTGAACTGATGTTGGTAATCAAGTTCACCCTGGCATTGTACCTTTTGTAATTGTTTTTATCTACCAGCCCATCCTGATACAGGTATCCTAATGAAATATTGTAACTGTTACTCTCACTACCACCGCTTATACCTACATTATGACCTGTCTGATTAGCGTGCTTGTGTAATATCATTCCTAAAAAATCTGTATTAGCATAATGATCAGGATCAGAACCATCTTTAAATGCCTGTATCTGCGCATCTGTATATTGTGGCGTTGTACTGGCCTCATTAAGAGCAAGCGCATACTCCCATGAATTTACAAACTCTGGCAATGCGGTAGCAATCTGAGAGCCGATGTAGCCATTATAGGTTACTCTTGGCTTTCCTTTACCGCCATTTTTTGTCGTAATCAGAATTACCCCATTCGCAGCACGTGCACCATATATGGCTGCTGAGGAGGCGTCCTTTAAAACAGATATGCTCTCTACGGTATTAGGGTCAATATCGTTAAAGGTACCTACAGGGACACCATCTACTAAAATTAGGGCAGACGGGTTAGCGCCAAAAGACCCTACACCGCGAACCCGCAGTGTGCCACTTGCAAAACCCGGACGTCCATTACTTTGGGTAATAGTAACACCTGCTAATTGCCCTGTTAACGCGTTTTGTAATTGGGTTACAGGCCGGTTTGCTAATTTATCACCTTGTATGGTTGCAATGGAGCCAATTACATTTTCACGCTTTTGCGTTCCATAACCTACTACAACCACTTCACCTATTGAGGCTGAAAGTGAGGTCATGATTACATTGACAAAAGTTTTGCCGTTAAGCGTAACTTCCTGTGTCGTAAAACCAATGGAACTGAATACAAGGGATGCATTTCTGTCTGGAACTGTTAAAGAAAAATTTCCATCATTATTAGTAGATGTTCCTGCGGTATTACCTTTTACTGCAACGCTTACTCCGCTTAAAGGATTTCCCGAAGCCTCTGCAACTTTGCCTCTGATAACCAACTCGTGTGCACTTTCTGCTTTATATACTATTACTAAATTTCCCTGTATTCTATAGGAGAGGTTTTGCCTGCTAAAAATTTGATTAAGTACCTGAGACAAATCTTCATCCTGATAGTTTACCGATATCCTATCGTTTTTAAGATTTTCACCACTGTATGCGAACTTTATTTTGGCTTGTTCTTCAATAAGGCTTAGAACTTTTTTAATATCCTGGTCTTTGGCTTGTAATGTAATCTTCCTTTCTAAAGTCGTCTGAGCAACGGCTCCAGGCTCAGCAGGAAACAGAAATATGCATGTTAGTAAAAAAGCAATTAGGTAGTTAATTCTCATATGGTAAATTTTGGAACAAAATATTAAAGTCTTACGCTTAAAATCTAATTGTATAAAGGGTTTAAAGGGTTTAAAGGGTTAAAAGGGTTAACTGTGTCTTAAGTTTTTATTGATTTGAAACATTACTGTACACCACAATTTTACCGTCAATAATTTCATATCGGGCATTTAATGCTTTACAAATAATATCCATTTTTTCATACATAGATTCTGTTGTAAGGGTAGCTGTGAATGTTCGTTTTGCTAAACTTTTCTCATCATAAACTATATCTATCCCATAACCTTTCTCTACTGATTTGAAAACGGAGTCAATGGAAGTATCTTCAAACTTAAAATTAACCTCCTCCGCAGACACCAATACCGGATTTGTAACTATTGCAGCCATCAAGGTTTTATCCTCGCTTGAGTAATTTGCTTTCTGATTTGCAGTTAATATAAGTGCATTCAATTTTTTGCTCCCCGTTTCTTCATTTGATCTTTTATCTATGTAGGAATAAACAGATACTATTCCTGAAATTACTTCTACCGATACCTTCTTATTTGAATCCATTGAATGGATGATAAACTTAGTTCCTAAAACCTTTGTTATTAAACCATTTGTATAAACTAAAAACGGCTTCAAAGGATTTTTTGCGACCTCAAAAAAAGCAGTTCCTGATAAATAAACTTTTCTTTTAGATGAATTATTAAAAGAAGCTGCGAAACTGATCTTCGCATTCTTTTCTAAAACAATTTTACTTCCATCCGGTAACAATACTGTTTGTGGCTTGCCTGTTTCATTTACTTTCTCAGTTAGTTTTTCATCAGAAGATCGCATAAGTTCCTGGTAAGAGATGGAGGTATTATCTGATTTTCGAATCATCCATAATACTGTAGTGACAGCAACGATTAAAATAACTGCAGCACTTAAACCAAGTTTCCAGTATCTGTTCTCAACAATCGTTCGAAATCCATTTTTTCGGTATGAGTTAATTTCCTTTCTATTAATTTCGTCAAGTATATTTTGTATTTCAGCAGCAATTACTGCATCAGATAGTTCGGGCTCTTTGATAGTAAGAGCTAAAATAATTTTTTTTGCTGCACCAACTGCAGCTTCTTTTTCGGAATTCGCTTTTATCCAGTTCTTCCAGAAATTATCCGAATCTTCGTCTGGCGATAAAACCCATTTTCTGAAGTTATCGTTCCAAACAAATTCATTCAAACTAAAATCACTAAAATTTTGTTGATTATTCATAACAGTTGTATAGACAGAGAGACATTAATTAAAGTTTTATACTAAATTTCTCAGGCTTTTTTAAGATTGTTTTTTAAAGACTTATCTATCGATCCAATCTTTAGCTATCGCCACAATAATTATTAATTAAGGTTTATTCTTACTTCATTTCAATAGCGATAGTGGCAGGCTGTAAGCCATCGGAAGTAGCGATGAATGTTAGCTTACCTGCTTTTTCCTTTGACTGAATAATTGCCATCGCCATACCGTTAAACGCTTTGCGGTAATTGGCTTTAAACGGATCGTGACTGATTGGATCCCCATTATCAACGCCTGCAATAAAAGCATCACCATCAACTTTAAAGTTTACCAGATTATCTGCATGTGGAACAAGGTTGCCATCTTTATCAACCGCCCTGACTGTTACAAATGACAAGTCTCCATCTGTATTAATCGTGCGTCTGTCTGGCTCAAGTATTATTTTAGCTGCTTTTCCCGCTGTTCTTATTTCTTTGGTTAATACCGTCTTTCCGTCTTTCCGTTTTTTCGAGATACCGCCATTTAGAATCATCCACGTTTAAACTTTCGCCTTGTGGTATATCACCTAAATTAAAAGACCAATTTGAATTAAAATTTAATACTGCCCGCTGGTTTTGCTGAGCAAAGAGTGATGGTGAAAAGAATACAGATGCGATAAGCAAGATGGAAAGCGCTTTCATCATTTTTAACTATTAATGTGCTTATTTGAATTATTATTCGTGTAATGGTTAGGGAGGTTTTGATTTTTAAGATATCAGAAAATCTACACTTTCAGAATAACTCTGCTTTTTATCAGAGACATAAATAAAAGCTTAATACTATTCGTTCGATAACGAATCAATAACCAGGCGCTGAGGGTTTCGTCCTTCATTCACTCTTGCAGGGTCGTATTTAGGATTTGGTACAGGATCTTGCGCACCCACTTTTCGTTTCCAGCTTTTTATCTTTTCATATAATGTCTCAGCGATCTTTGTTTCCTTTGCGGCAACATCATTCAGTTCTCCAGGGTCAGTTTTAAGATTATATAATTCTTTCTTACCTGTTTCATAAAAGTATATCAACTTCCAGTCACCATCTCTTACCGAACTGAAAGGAGTAGCTCCCTCGGTATGATAATGAGGGTAATGCCAGTAAAGCTCTCTTTTCTTTAATTTATCGCCGCCGAATAATACAGGTGTAATACTAACCCCATCAATATTGCTGATATGAGAAATATCAGACTTAGTAAGTTCGGCAACAGTAGGGAAAAAATCGGTGTGAATAATCGGAACATCACTAACCGTATTTTCATTGATTCTTCCTTTCCATTTTACAATAAACGGTACTCGAACACCCCCTTCATAGCTTGTGCCTTTACCACCTCGCAAGGGTAAGTTAGATGTAATGTGATTCTTTATTCCAAGGAGTCCACCATTATCACTTATAAAAAATATGATCGTGTTTTTTGACAGGTTCAAATCATCAATCAATTTAGTAACCCTGCCTACGTTTTCATCTACGCTTTTAATTACTGCAGCATACACGGCGTTTTTCTGGTTGGCATTAGAATCTCTTTTTGATTTGAAATAAGCAACATCTTCAGGCTTTCCCTGCAAAGGAATGTGTACAGCATAATAAGACAAATACAAGAAAAACGGCTGATCTTTTTTATCCCTTATAAATTGCAAAGCATCATCTGTTAACCTGTCTGTAAGGTATTCACCTTTGGGGCCGTTTTTCAATCGGGGTATATGATAAGGCGAGAAGTAAGAAGGAGGGCTTCCAAGATAGTTGCCTGCTATATTCACATCAAAGCCCTGGTGTTCGGGATAATATTTTATATCATCTCCCAAATGCCATTTACCTATAGAAGCAGTAGCATAATTCTTCTTTTTTAATACTTCTGCGATAGTGGTTTCCTGCAACGGAAGAAATTGTGTCCAGTTGGGAGGCAATAATTTTGCGTAGGGCTTTTCATGCCCTTGTATCCAGTCAGTGATGTGCAGCCTTGCAGGGTTTTTACCTGTGAGAAAACTGGCTCTTGAAGGTGAACATACATTACAAGCGGCATACGCATTTGTAAATTTCAACCCTTGCCGGGCAAGCTTATCAATATTAGGGGTTTCATAAAACGTACTTCCATAACAGCCAACATCCGTCCAGCCAAGATCATCAACCAACAGCACAATGATGTTAGGAGAAGTTTGATCGTTCTTAGAACTATTTTTCTGGCCCCATGCAAATTGAAGCGAAACGGCACAAAGAAAAAAGCATAGAAAAAATTTAGGACCGGTTGTTATTTTCATATAGTTACTTTAATAATTGTTATCTGTAAGTATTGCATGTAAGAATTGTTTGACTTTATTATAAATTTCGTTGTTTGTCTTACTGCATTAAACAGGCGTTACTTTAAAACTATAAGTATAATTTTTATATGGAAGCCTGTATTGCTCTAAAGGCAAAGTGCCCCAACTGTTAATGCCGCCAACGCCCATTTGCTTGTAATCAATATGCAGTTGTGTTTGCCTGCGAGGTACCAATTCTCCTGAATGGCGCTGGTCTTTTTTATCACCATCATCGAGGTCACTATCGTAATAATGCAAGGCACTCATGCTTAATAAAGAATCAGATTGAATTAAAATCCCTTTCCCTTGCGCATTCACTATTTTAAACCACCGGATGTCTGTCTTGTTGCCGGTCTCCTGTGGTCGTATGTATGGATAGAACTGCTCTTTAACCGTTTGCTTAAAAATATTTACCGGCGTATTATAGTTTCGGTCCTGGTAATTTTCGTGTGGTCCACGGCCATAATATTCTATTGTTTCAAATCCTTGTGGAAGTATCCAATTCATTCCAAAACGTGGCAGCATGGGTACTTTAGCAGTATCGCTAACAATCATTTGCTGGCTAACCAACATTTCTCCATTACTGTTAACCGTATAACTAACATTCAATCTGGCAAAAACATCAGGCAGGTTATACGATGCATTTACCACAACCGCATTATTATTATTTTGCGTATTGAAAGAAACGAGTTGTAAATTATTTTGCGCTAGTTTCCATTGCTTAAGCTTCAATTGTAAACCCGCGCCCATATCATTATCGGTAGGGGCACGCCAAAAAGCGGGTGCAAGTCCGTCCTTTTCTTCAACCAGGTTTTGTCCATTGACGATGTATTGCACGGGCAGACCTGTTTGTTTATTAAAACGAATGGATGCAACAGGCGAAGTAATTGTATAACCGGAAGCTTCATCGGTAACTGATAATTTGCCGGCAGGCGCTACAATGATATTGTTTTTATAAGCGGCAGTAAGCGGCATTTCTTCATAGGCGATAATATGATTTTCAGGAACTAATAAATGATCTTCTTTTTGTTTATACACTACATTTAAAAATGCTTCTCCCGAGGCAGGGGTTTGTACCGGCAATTTAAATTCTTTTGTAGTGTGCGGAAGTACATTTATATCATCTAAAATACCTGACTGCGTTCTTTTACCATCAACCACCACTTCCCATTCAAGCCGTACATCAGAAAGATCTTTAAAGAAATTTTCATTGTAAACAGAGATGCTATTATTTGCCGCTAATTTAGTTTCTATGTTCTGATAAACTTTCTTCATCTCCCAAGCATGAGGGTTTGGATTTCTGTCAGGATAGAAGAGTCCATTATCATTAAAATTATTATCGCTTGGCACATCTGCAGGTCCATAGTCGCCGCCATAAGTATAAATGGTATCGCCTTTAGGTGTAATCTTTAATAATCCCTGATCAACAAAATCCCAGATGAATCCTCCCTGAAAAGCATGTTTGTTTTCACGAATAATATTCCAGTAATCAGTAAAGTTACCAAGCGAATTACCCATGGCATGCGCATATTCACACATAATGAAAGGCCGTCCGGGATTGGAATTATCCTTTGCATATCGCACCATGCTTTCAGGAGTTGGATACATGGGGTTTATAACATCCGTATTAAATTCAGCAGCGAAATTTTGATTATTTGTTACCGCTCTCTCATATTGTATAGGCCTTGTTGTATCTCTTGATTTTATCCAGAGGTAACTTTCATAAAAGTTATAACCATTGCCTGCTTCGTTGCCTAAGCTCCATATAATAATTGAAGGATGATTTTTGTCACGCTCTACCATTCTTTGTGTACGCATTACATGAGCATCGCGCCACGAAGGACGATTGGCTAATGTTTTAGTGATGTCATAACCTATTCCATGAGACTCTATGTTCGCTTCATCCACTACATAAATTCCGTATTCATCGCACAACCGGTACCAGTATTCATCATTGGGATAATGACAGGTACGAACCGCATTGATATTATACTGCTTCATCAACTGAACATCAAGAAGCATGGCTTCATTAGAAATGGTTTGGCCGGTAATTGGATCTGTCTCGTGCCGGTTTGCACCTTTGATAAGTATTGGTTTTCCATTCACTAATAAAAGTCCGTTTTTAATTTCCACTTCTCTAAAACCAATCCGTTGTGGAATAACTTCAAGCGTCGCTCCGCTTTTATCTTTCAGCTTTATAAAAACATCATACAGATTTGGCGCTTCCGCACTCCATAATTTGGGTTTTGTTACAGGTATATCTATCCTCTTTTTAGCAACACTATTAAAAGCAATGGTTGTTTGTTTTACGAGATTTTTTCCGTCGAAAATTTCAATTGAAGCGGTAGCTGCAGCCGGTTTATTCAGGATAACGGTTGTATGTAAAACTGCATTGGTAAAATTAACATCAAGGTCAGGGGTTAATTCAAAATCATTTATATGAACAGCATTTCGTGCCACGAGGTAACAATCACGCATAATGCCACCCATACGCCAAAAGTCCTGACCTTCTAAGTAAGTGCCATCGCACCAACGCATTACTTTAAGTGCAATCAGGTTTTTGCCGGGTTTTAAAAAAGGAGATACATCAAATTCTGAAGGCAGTTTACTATCCTCTCCATAACCTGCATATTTACCATTTACCCAAACACTTACATTTGATTTGGCAGAGCCGATATGTAATAATATTTGCTTGCCCTTCCATTTGTTATCAATGGTAATTTCTCTTCTGTAAACAGCAGTGGGATCGTAAGAAAGAGGTACCATTGGAGGATTGGCTTTCATGATGTTTTGAAACTCGTAACCAATGTTTACATAAATTGGATAACCATAACCATTCACCTCCCAGGTAGCCGGAATTTTAAAATTATCCCATTTAGAATCATTAAAGCCAGCAGCTTCAAAACCAGCAGGAAGATCAGCAGGTTTTTCAACCCATTTAAATTTCCAGTCTCCATCTAAGTTCAAATAATTTGCGGATTGTTTCCAGTTATTATTCTTTGCTGATTGCTCATTCTCATAAACAAAGTAAGAGGCATGCATAGGCATCCTGTTCTCCTCACTTACCCGCTCATCTAACCAATGAGGTTGCTGCGCATGAACAAGTACTGAAGAAAATAAAAATAGAAAAAGTGCTGTTTTTATATGTGGCATTTTCAATTTTAATTGATTGTAGGTTATTTAAATTTTTATAGTTGCTTCTAAAAAAACAATTGTATTTTATTCCCCATTGTCAGTACTTTCCTTACTATTAGGATTAAATAAATCCCATTCAGGCCGTACAGGTGTCTGGTGTTCTTTTTTAACGATAGCATCAAATTTGGTTATCAGTTCGGGATGTTCTGCAATCACATCTTTAGATTCCTTTTCATCGGTCTCCAGATTATATACCTGCCATGCGGCTGCAGGATTTTTATTCAATCCTGTTTTAACGCCCTTCCAATTTCCCATTCTAACTGCTAACTGTCCACCTTTATCAGGATATTCCCAATACATGTAAGCACGTTGCTTCTGCTGCCCGTCTTTACCAAGCAAAGTTGGCAATATAGAAAGGCCATCATTTTCAGGAGCGGTAACGTGCAGCAGTTCTGCAAAGGTTTCCATCATATCATAAGTGGCAGATGCAAAATCGCTTACTTTTCCGGCTGCAACTTTTCCCGGCCATTTTACGATGAAAGGTTCGCGGATGCCGCCTTCATACAAATCCAGTTTACGTCCCCGTAAATTACCTGCACTCTTAAAATAATTACTGTTTGGTCCCAACGAGCCTGCAGGGCCATTATCACTGCAAAAAATAACGATTGTATTATCATCAAGCCCCAGCTTTTTAAGCTGATCCTCAATCATTCCTACCTGCTTATCAAGGTAAGAGATCATGCAGGCCCTGCATTCTTCACTGATACTTTTCGCATAGTTGTAAGCAAGTTCAGGATTCCAGGTTGCCGCTAAAGCAATGGTTGCGGGAAAGGCAGTTGACTTTCTAACTTTTATACATATATCTTTTATATGAATTCCCTGTGAAGCATCGGAGAAATAAACGGGCGGAAGTCCTAACCTTTCGACTGCCGGAAAGTGCATCTGTTTCCAGCCGCCGGTAAGCACCAGTTTTTCTTCAAATGAGAGACGGCTGATAACATCCTTTGCCCTTGCTTCGGCAGCGGCATTTTTGTTAGTATAAACTGCATTCTTCGGAAGGTTGCTGCGCATATTGATTGCACGAAAGTCCTGGCCGCACAATTTATATTCAATCTTTTCCTGTGCAAATAACTTTGTGAATGAGCATATAAATAAGCAAGCAATTGCTAAGTTTTTCTTCATTTGTATTTTTTAAATCCTGAACCCTTATAAACTTTATCATTCTGATGCAAGAGTAAAGTACAGAAGGTTGAAGAGTGCAACGCAACGAAAGTTTCATAGCAGCAACTCCGGTGGGTTCAAAAAGAACAAAAAAGCATTATTCAATCAGAACTTGTTATTTGCTCTTTCCATTATCTCTAATTGATTTAAGCAGCTCCGCCATTTCTGTAACCTGTTTGGTATTTTCGGCTGCTATATTTTTTCTTTCACCAATGTCAGTTTTTAAGTCGTATAGTTGAGGTTGAGGATCATAACCGCTTTCTATGTTTGTCTCCTTCATTATTTTTGGACCTTTAGATGGTTCAATATATTTCCAATCTCCTTTTATTAATGAGAGTGTTCCATTAAGTGCATGCTCAACCAGGTTAGTACGGTTTGTTTTTGATTTACCTAAAAGAACATCCAGTGCATTATAACTATCGGGTGCATCGTTGCCCATTATTTTTTGACCGGTTAAACTGGCAAAGGATGCATAGAAATCAAGCTGACTTGTCAATGCATCAGATACTGTTCCGGGCTTTATTTTACCGGGCCACCTGATTATTAACGGAACCCTTGTACCTGCATCAAAAGCGCTGTACTTGCCTCCTCTTAACGGACCGGCGGGCGTATGACCATTCAGCTTAGTCACCGCTTCGTCCTGGTAACCATCATCCAGTACGGGTCCGTTATCACTGGTAAAAATCAATAATGTATTGTCAGCAAGTTTTAACCTGTCAAGTGTTTTCAGCACTTCACCCACAGTCCAGTCAAGCTGAAGTATTGCATCGCCTCTTGCTCCCATTCCGCTTTTACCAACAAACCTTGCATTAGGTACCCTTGGCACATGAACATCATGTGTAGCGAGGTAAACGAAAAATGGATGGCTCTTTTCCTTTTCAATAAAATTGATTGTCCTGTTGGTTAACACGTCTGCAAGATCTTCATCAATCCATCTTGCTTTTTTGCCCCCCGACATCCATCCAATACGGCTAATGCCATTGATGATGGTATTATCATGTCCATGTGATGGTTTCATTTTCAAAAGTTCAGGATTCTCTCTGCCTGTTGGATCGTTCCCTACTTTCTGCTTATAACTTACCTGTATAGGATCTGCAGGATCAAAGTCAACGATGCGATGATTTTCAAGATAAACGGAAGGAACCCTGTCGCCGGTAGCAGGCATGATAAAACAGTAGTTAAAACCAATTTCTAAGGGACCTGGCTTAATCTCTCCATTCCAGTCTGGTCCACCAACAGGACCTAAGCCAAGATGCCACTTTCCTATAGCTGCCGTTTTGTAACCGGCTTTTTGCAACATACCCGGCAAGGTGGATATATCTGTTGGAATGATGAGCGCAGCATCACCGGGCGCAATATTAGTTCCCTGCTTACGCCATGCATACTTGCCGGTAAGCAACGAAAAACGGGAAGGCGTACACGTAGATGAAGATGCATGCGCATTGGTAAACCGAAGTCCCTGGCTGGCAATTTTATCAATATTTGGCGTTTTTATTTTTGTGGCTCCGTTTGCACTTATGTCACCATAACCAAGGTCATCAGTATAGATAAGAACAATGTTTGGCTTTTGAGGAGTTTGTGCATGCAGCACAAATATGTGAAGCAGTAATGCGGATGCGCAGATAAACTTTTTAATCATTGGCAATTTTGTTATTAACCCCTGAATGGTACAATTATAAATAGTAAAGACATTATTTGTTTTTTGATACTGCTTATTTTTGGTATTTTTTAAAATCGTACGTTATTGCTATACTGTTCAAGGGGTAAAAAAGTGAGCAGGCTTTTTTTAGCCAGACAGAATCTCTGCTATTAAACAGCCGTTGCAATCGCACTCTTTTACTTTTTTTTCAATATTCAGCCAAATCAGAAAGTCATTAATTTAACCCTTACGAAGTATAAATTCTTAAACCCACTTTTAAAGGCTGAACAAGTAAAAAGGACTACGCTACATATCTAAAAGCAAGCATAACTTTAAATCGATTTATAGGATTAGTTACTTTGTTTGCAAAAGCGTTATTAACCTCAGGTCAAGGCTCAAGCCTTGTGGCTTTGTCGTTAGAAACGAATATAAAAGTATACTCCCGTGAACTGTTAGCGAAGCTTAAACCTAATCCTATCAATTTAATCATCATTGTAAATAAACCCACTTGTCATCTTCCTTACTGAATTGTTTCTTAAGTTTTCAAAAACCGCTTCTATTATATGCTTTCCCTTTGAAGGTTTCGGCAAGGAGTATAAATAATAACTATCCGACACGGTGCCTTTCCTGTCCTTTTTTTCTGCATACTCAACCGTAACGGCCATGTTATCAATTTTCAAACTTTCTAATTTAACCAATGACGCTTTAAGCATCTGCCTTTCTCCATTCCACCTGCATCTTATTCTTATATTGACCCCGGTTACCGGTCTTGCAACTTCAAAAGAATCTTTATAACTAACTGCAGTAATAGCGGCCCATGGAAGATCAGACTCTGAAGTTCCTTCTTTCCACCACTTCCATTTATCCTTTTGAGAAAGTACAAAGGATTGTACGCCCTCTGCACCTCCTAACATTCTGGTTTTATAGTCACTTATACTGTCATGCCTTACTGCAACCACCCAATTATTTTTTAAAGCCTGCATCATATCTTCATAGCTGCCGGTTTTTCCTAAAAATAAAGTCCGGTATCCTGCAAGGTCATTTCCCCACCACCACGATTCAGTTCCATGTGCATCCTGTAAAGCGATGAAAGGAAGCTGATGGCGATATTGATGCAGCCAGGGAAGCCAGAAAGAAAAATTCTGGCTGAAATGAATCGTACTGATTGCAGCAAATCCCCCTTTCTGTATAGATTCATCGAGGATCATTCTTCCTAATGGTTCATTGTTTGTTACCTGCAGTATAAGCGCGCCATTATCTTTTAATAAGGGATCAATAAAGCTTTGTCTGTAACTCTGCCAGGACGTGCCATCAAGGTCTAATTTTTTATTAACAGAGGCAGGAGCGATGTAATCCATGATGTGGCTGAATGTTCCCTGCCCCTGCACAGTTACTGTTTTACCATACGCTTCATCTGATTGAAAAAATGTTACAGGCACCTTTTTTTCATCCGCGATCTTTTGCGCAATTGCTCTCCATGCAGGACTTGAATTTTTAGTACCCCAAAGATTAATATGTAAACTATCCGCGAGCATAACGGCCTCTGCCGGACTGCCCGTACCACTTGCTTCAAACTGAACAGTAAAGATTTTAAGGCCTGAAAGATTAGCAGCTTTTTTCTTAGGATGACTTGTAAGATGAGCAGTATCTAATACCGAAAAAGCATTCAAAACTTTTAGGGCATCTATTGCATAAAAAGTGGACATGGGAGTTGAAGGCAAACCGGGACGGTTTCCGAATCCTCCGTCATCATTGTGCAATGAAATAAGGTAGCGGATACAGGCAGCTTTATCAGCAGGTTCTGCTGATAATAACTGCAAAGCTTTCACTGCAGCCCAGGTATAAGCAACTTCAT